>JANONA010000224.1:0-4124 GCA_031420575.1 Nitrospirota bacterium
TCCACTTCATAATTGACATACCTGCTATGAGAGTCTATATTATAGCTAAATAACTCGTGGAGGTTCCGCATGAAAACCGTAACTGCGCTTGTTCTGCGCAAAAAACTGGGCAGCGTTCTTAATTCCGTGGCGGAAGGGCACGAACCGGTGACGATCACCCGGGCGAACAAGCCGCTTGCGGTCATCATTTCCGCTGATGAGTATCAAGACAAGGTGCTGAAAGGCGACCGGGGAAGGAAGCTCAAGGAACTGTCCGCCCGAATGGATGCCTGGAAGAAGGAGCACCGGAAAGAGACCGCTCACCTAGACGTCGTAAAGGCCATCCGGGAAGCACGGGAGCGCAGATGATCGTCCTGGACGCCTCGGTGATCCTCAAGTGGATATTCGATGATGAGGAAGGCGGAGAACGCGCGGCCCGTTTGAAGGACGCTCATGTCGCCGGGCATGAGATCGTAGCAGTGCCGGACCTGCTGTTCTATGAGATCGGCAATGTATTGGCGACGAAGACGCGGCTTTCCGAAGCGGCCATTGCAGAGGCATTTTCGCTTTTGTGGGATTTTTCCCTCGAACGGTTTGACCTCGGATTAGAAGAATTTCAGGGCGGCCTTGCCTTGTCCAGAAAATACAAAATAACACTCTATGACGCTGCTTATGTTGAGCTCAGCCGGAGGCTCAAATGTACATTCGTGACCGCGGACAAAAAACTGTACAAAAAGGTCAAAAGCATAAAGACGGTCGATCTTCTATAACCACTGCATTATATGCCCCTGCCGCTATCGTTCAAAAACGCTGGAACTACTGCAACGTCCTCCGGGACGATGGGAATGAGCTGCGGCGGCTTGTTGTCGACGATCTGCGGCGCGGGGATCACCGGCCTTTTCTCGAAAGCTGATAGGCTCCGAGGGCCGCGCAAACCCCTCCGGCGATAAGGACTGCCATGGTCTTGTCCGTTGGCGATCCGGTAAATGCACGCGATATTTTGGACTTGAACGAGCCGGTCATGCTTATGCCCCAGATCAACAGGGCCACGCCGACTACCAGCAGGATAAGGCCGATCTGTTTGTTCATAACACCTCCGGGATTCAGCCCTGTTGGGGCGAAAGTTTTACTATTATTACCATAAACGAGTAATTTGGCAAGCATTAATCCACTAAAGCCGATGGACAAAAACTTGACACCCTGTCTGATTTTAGATAGACTCCGCACACAGTCGATCCAACTCGCTGGATAGTTCAAGACGCAGGGAGGCATGTATGGCAGAGGTACTGAAACGATTAAAGTTCAAAGCGATCCTTATCGGCATTGCGGTTTGCATCCTTACCCTATTATACAGCTATTTTGTGGCGGATACGATCACGACGAAGATAACCGATGCCCAGATGACGAAAGTGGATGGGCGGTTCATGATCGCCACCGAGGACTGGCCATTTGTCAATTTTGACGCCAAATACCGGTTCAAGTTCGATTCGGGTACGGTCCAGAACGACGCTATCAGGCTGAAGGGAAGGACCGTCGAAATAAAGAAGTACGGATGGAGGATGCCGATTTTCTCGATGTACGAAAATATCGTGAAGATCGAAGAGGTGAAGTAGGCCGCGAACATCTTAGGAACATCTTGGAATAATACCAAAGAGTTTAGACAAAGGGTCTATCCTGAATAGGAAAATACTGCTATCTTGTCTGATTTTGATTCATACCGGTCCATGGAATCCATCATGCTGAAAACACTGGTCCGAAAAATTCAAATTCGAGGTCTTCAGATCGATCCGCCTTTGCTCCTGGCGCCGATGGCAGGCCTTACGCACAGTGCTTTCCGGCAGATCTGCTTCGGCTTTGGCGGGGTCGGCCTTTTATCAACGGAAATGCTCGCGGCAAAAAGGTTGCCCACGGAAAGTCCCCGGTTCTCTCCGTACATTATCAGGACGGCGCGGGAAAAACCCCTTTCCTATCAGCTCCTGATCTCCACGGACCAGGAAATGGCCCCGGCCATAGATGTCCTTCATAAACTAAAGGCGGATGCTATTGATCTGAACATGGGCTGCCCGGCTGCCGCTGTCGGCAAGTTCGGCGCGGGCATCAGGCTGATGGAACTGCCCGAGGAGGTCCGTTGCATGGTGGCCGAGGCGCGGAAACGAACCACGCTCCCCCTTACGGCAAAGATCCGGCTCGGCATAGAACTGGACGAACAGAAATTATTGGACTTCTGCGGCATGCTCGAAGACGAAGGCATTGATATGCTCTCGGTTCATGCCCGGCTCAAAAAAGAGTCCTTTGCCAGAACCCCGCGATGGGAGTGGGTCGCCAAAGTAAAAGGCCGGCTCAAGATCCCCGTTATTGCCAATGGCGGGATCTTTACGGTCCAGGATGCGGAAAATTGTCTTCGCATTTCCGGCGCCGACGGTCTGATGATCGGCCGCGGTGCAGCGATACAACCCTGGCTTTTTGCCGAGCTCGCCCGGAACGTGTACGGCTGCACCATTGATGCTCCAACAGTATCGCTGCCGATGGTCTATGGCAGCTTTATCGAACACCTCAACGAGCTTTACCGGCCTGAATACCGGCTCGGCAGACTTAAGGAGTTCACCCATTATTTCGCCCGAAACTATAAGTTCGGCCATCTCCTCGCATCCCGGGTCCAGTCCAGCGCGAATGTGGATGAAGCTTGGGAAAGGGCTGGTATATTTTTTGAAAATGGCGCCTAGCATAACCGGCCTCCCGTGCCGTCCACGAAACAGGAGAACGGCGCCAGTGGTCCGTGACGCTGATCAGGAAGCGCTTGCGGAACTCCGCGGCATCACGGAAGGGCTGCTGCCGATTCATCCGCCCGATACCCAAACGACCCTTCGGGCGAAGATTAACAAGGCGCTTACCTCCGCCCAGGTCCGCGCGTTCCAAAAAGAAATTTACGGCCACTACGACACCCAGGGCCGCGACCTCCCGTGGCGAAAAAAGCTCAATCCCTATCGCGTGCTGGTCTCGGAAATCATGCTCCAACAGACACAGGTGGAGCGGGTGCTCGAAAAATACAAGGAATTCCTCGCTGCCTTTCCGGACTTCGAAGCCCTTGCTCATGCGCCGCTCCCGAGACTGCTTGGGATCTGGCAGGGCCTGGGCTACAACCGCAGGGCCCTTGCACTCAAGGCGCTTGCGCAAAAAGTAGTGGAAGAGCATAAGGGCAGGTTGCCGTCCAATCCTGAGCAGCTTCTTACGCTCCCGGGCATCGGCAAATACACCGCGGGCGCGGTCATGGCCTTTGCGTTCAACAAGCCCGTGGTCTTCATGGACACGAACATCCGGCGCGTGTATATCCACGAGTTCTTTCAGGACCAGGAGGGTATCCATGACGATGAGCTCATCCCTCTTGTCGAGCGGACCATGGACCCCGCGGACCCCCGGAAGTGGTACAATGCTCTTATGGACTACGGGACCATGCTGAAGCAACAGCATGCCAATCCCAACCGCAGGAGTGCGCATTATACGCGCCAGTCACCGTTCGAGAACTCGAATCGCCAGGTAAGGGGCAAAATACTCAAGGTCCTGGTGGCTGAATCGCGGCTCACCGTTGCGCAGATCGTGAAGAAGGTTGCTATGGCCGCGGAGCGGGTGAAGGACAATCTTGTTCAGATGGAGAAGGAAGGGTTCATAAGGAAGAAGGGTAGAGCCTTCGTCATTGAGCAGTGAATATGTGTGAGGGAACCTATGAGAACCGGCCCCGACTACATCCAGCTCTATCCCCTGCTCCGGTGCAACCGGTCCTGCTCGTTCTGCTTCAACCACACCATGCCGTTCATGGAGGACATGCAGCTCATCGATTTCAGGACCATGCTCGACCGGATCCGGGAATGGCCCGTAACCACGATTGATTTAATGGGCGGCGAACCCACGCTTCACCATGACATGCCGGAACTCCTGCGCGAAGCCGGGTGCCGGGGCCTGCGCGTGAACATGAGCTCCAACGGCACGAACATCGCGCAGTTGCATGACCTACTTTCTCATTTCGACCACATTTCGATCGGCATGTCGATCAACGACCGTACAACGTTCGACGCGGTCCGCACATTCATGCGTGACCATCGACCAATCATCAAGATGGTCCACACGCGTAAGCTCGACGTTCATCTGGT
>JANONA010000225.1:0-2565 GCA_031420575.1 Nitrospirota bacterium
CCAACCGTTGCTCATTCCCGTAAGTTTCGGGGGGAACCCAGTGTCTTTGAAGTAATGGCATTATTGAGGTTGCTGGTTCAGGCGTGCAGCCTGAACCACACGTTAATTAGTCGGTTCAATCAGCATGATTGAACCAGCAGCAGCGTTGTATCATATCGCCCGCGTTTTTGTATCTTCATCGGTAATATCTTCCAGCTTCTCCGCTATGCCTATCAAGAACCAACGTCCAGAAAGTTTTCCAAGTTATGCACCGTAAGAACCAACGTCCCGAAAGTTGTTCCGTCTTTAACCTTGTCATCATTGTCAAGATCAAAGAAGTGACCCCCGATACCCCACATCAACGTACCAGGTTTCTTGGGCCACAATGCGATAATACTCAATGACATATCTGGGATAGTATTGTATAATAAATACATGAAAAAGATACCCCTCTCCAAAACAAATCCTTATCTCATTGACGCGGACAAACGAAAAGAACTCCTTCTCACGTTCGTCGATTCCTCCTCGGCCATTGAGGGGATACATGTTTCCTCGTTAGTAAAAAGGAAACCCTCCCGCAAGCCCTCGCTCGCTACCGCTTGCCGTGAATCCGAAGAGTCCTACGGATCACGGCGCTAAAGACTTTTTCCATCGGCTCATAGTTACGATCCATCCCTGCTCTTACCGCACCGAAGTATTCCGTCCGCTTTATTCCCCGAATGCCTGTGAAATCCAGCGGAGGCAACCCGGCCTGTAGCGACATAAAGGTGGCGACGAGACGGGCAAGCCGACCGTTTCCTTCGCGGAACGGATGGATAAGAACCAGTTCAACGTGTACAACTGCGAGAGCACGAATGATCTCATCAAGTGTGGAAAATGTGCACGGCGTATAACGGCGGAGCGGGCCACGCTCGAATTCGTCCATCAGTGTCTTCAAATATTTCGCGGCCGCAAAATGAAATCCTGCCTTGCTGATGTTTACCTGGCGATATTTTCCGGCCCACGGATAGATGCCGCCCAACCACGCCCGATGCATCTTCCTGATATCGGCTGCCGTGAATCGATGTTGCTTGTCGTACACGTCAACAAGCTCGTCCAATGCCCGGTAATACTCGCGCGTTTCAATGAGATTCATGTCACGTTTGCGGAAAATTCCCCGCAAGTTTCTCAGCACGCGCCCGTGCGAGCCCGGTTCCGTCTGATCCTCCACCAACTGCGTTGTATCATATCGCCCGAGTTTTTGTATCTTCATCGGCAACATCTTCCGGCTTCTCCGCTATGCACACCAAGAACCAACGTCCAGAAAGTTGCCTGCAATTAAAAACCGTTTCGAGGTTCTTTTCGATGAGAGCCTGGATTTCTTTTTCCTGACTGAAATTGGTCGGCCTCGTCAGCGTCAACTTTGCGCCGTCAATCTGAAACAGCGGCATGTTGTTATCCTCCGTAAACCATTCAAATTAGCTGGATGTGTACTAACCCGCCGCTTTAAGCCTCTCATATCGCCACGCAACGCGTACATCAACGTCCCACTCCTAGTCACCTTTCTTTTTACTACCACGCAAAGCTTTTTTCTTATTGGCCTCAAGCTTTTTGATACTGTCCGCCGGCGGCAAGTTTTCAGGCATTGTGCCGCCCAACTCTTTAATGGTCCGGCGGACTTTGGCTCCGACTTCATGATGCGTTTTGTTCGCCTTATCTTTGCCGACGATTTTGTCACGTCGTATTTTTTCCTCAGTCTGCGTAGCGCGAAACAGATTTGCCGCCAGCTCGGTGCTGCCCATGTGGTCAAGAATCTGCTGCCCCTTCTTCAGTCCTTTGCGGGTGTGAATGTCCCCCGCCATCAAGCCGCCGTAAAGTCCGGCATATCCGTGGTTCTGGAAAATAGCATAATCACGCGGTTCAATAACTCCTGCGCTACGAGCCGCATCAGCCAGTTGTGTGTTGTGCTTTTTCATTTCTTTGCGCAAAAGCAAACGGCGTTCGGCTTCCACTTCCTCGTCGCTCACCTCTTGTCGCCGCGTCTGGACAGCGAAGTAGGTCTGGCCTACTGCCACGATTTCCTTGGCAGGGTCGGCGTTCTGGATAACCAAGTAGCAGGCATAGCGAGACATCATCACCGTCCGGATCGGACGCTGCGCCCCACTCCCGATCTCGACCATTTCGGTGATTTCAACGAAATGGTCTTCGACCCGCTGGCCACTGTTAAAACACGCGGTGCGCGCTTTTTCGATGACTGCCTCGAAGTTCCGGTAATCCGTATATCCAAGCACCTGGGCGAAATCCCGGCTCGACCAGAATTCGCTGCCTGTCGGATTCGTCCGTCGGATGCGCTCAAATGGAGTAATGGCGGTAGTCGGATTTTCTTCGTTCATAAGTGCTCCTTTTTCAGGCTTCAATATGCAAAGGGAAAAAGCCACGATCTACGCGTCCCGCATGTGCAAAGTGCAACAATATAGACCTGGCCCCAGGATGTTCTAAAATTCAACGGAGAAAGCGTCGGGTTTCACAAAGAACGTTCTACCCGACCTACACGGCTTGTTCTTGGTTATCTGGTAGATGAATTTCACCAGCTCCCGCGACCTCTTC
>JANONA010000226.1:0-3198 GCA_031420575.1 Nitrospirota bacterium
AAAATTTCCGTGGGGGTGAGTCCTTTCAGGGACGGTCGCGCTCATGCGGCCTCGGCCATAGGCAAGAGGACGATACCGAGCGGGCTTGAAAACGAGCTCGTGGTCCAGGGCACGGTGGCGGAGCTCGCAACGGCAATCCTGAAGGATGCGTTTGCGGCGCGTGGTATTGCGGTGAAAGACGTTGCCGGTTGGGATATGACGGCGGAAGGCATGAAGGCAGAAGGTGTCGCGCTCCTGCTCGGAGGCGAGATCAGGACGCTGTGGCTGGAATCCACGGCCTCCCCCTTAAAGACGCGCCTGAATGCGTCCGTTCAGCTCAGGATTGTCGTCGGTGACGGGTTGGAGAAAAAGATCGTCAGGACGATCGAGGTGAGCAGTAAGCTTGGACAGGACGTCCTCTATTCACGGGAGAGGCTGGAAAAAACACTCTCAGAGGCGTTGTCATCGGCAATCGACCAGATTTTCAAAGACGATGAGCTGAAGAAGAGACTTCAATAAATACGTAACTATTCAGGTCAGTTACTTCGCTTCGTCGCAAGGAGCGCCGGGAATATCGATTTTCCTGTCATCATCAGCGGTCGCGGCGCTTTCGCTTCGCCCGCGCCGTCTGGATGTTTTGATAACCGACGCGGGAAAGGGCAATCGCGCTCTTGTTGCGCCGGCGCTCCGCAACCGACCTGAGTAGTTACATAAATACTCGATATTGACAAACGAGACGCGCGGAACCGCACAGCGCGCGTCTTTTTTTATCACACGAATACGTAATTCATTGTTGAAAGGGGACAGGATGAAGATTTACTATGATAAAGATGCGGATATGAACCTGCTCAAAGGCAGGAAGGTGGCCGTGATCGGCTACGGCAGTCAGGGTTTTGCCCACTCGAACAATCTCAAGGAAAGCGGCATTGATGTGATGGTCGGCCTCCGCAAGGGCAGCAAGTCCTGGGAAAAGGCGGCCGGCGCCGGGCTCAAGGTCGTCGAGGTGGCAGAGGCCGCGAAGGTTGCCGATATCATTATGATCCTGGTGCCGGACGAGCTGCAGGGCGGAATGTACAAGAAGGACATCGAGGCGAACGTCAAGAAAGGGGCCTATCTTGCGTTCGCCCACGGGTTCAACATCCATTTCGGCCAGATCGTGCCGCGTGAGGACGTGAACGTGTTTATGACGGCGCCCAAGAGCCCTGGTCATCTGGTTCGCTCTCAGTATACGAAGGGCGAGGGTGTCCCCGGCCTCATCGCGGTTCATCAGGACCCCACGGGAAACACCAGGAACATGGCGCTGGCATACGCTTCCGCCATCGGCTGCGCCAGGGCAGGCGTTATCGAAACCTCGTTCCGCGAAGAGACGGAGACCGATCTCTTCGGAGAACAGGCCGTGCTCTGCGGCGGCGCCACGGCGCTCATCCAGGCAGGGTACGAAACCCTGGTGGAAGCGGGCTACGCGCCCGAGATGGCATATTTTGAGTGCCTCCATGAGCTTAAGCTGATCGTGGATCTTATTTATGAGGGCGGTATCTCGAACATGCGGTATTCCATCAGCAACACTGCCCAGTATGGCGACCTGACCCGCGGGCCGCGCATCATTACCGAAGAGACGAAGAAGGAAATGAAGAAGATCCTGACAGAGATCCAGTCGGGCCAGTTCGCCAAGGAGTGGATGCTTGAGAACATGGCGAACAAACCAACGTTTACCGCGCTCACGAAAAAAGGCCAGGCCCATCCCATCGAGGAAGTGGGCGATCGCCTGCGCAAGATGATGCCCTGGCTGCAAAAGGGCAAATTAGTGGACAAGAGCAAGAACTAAATTCAGAAGACAGAAGTCAGAAAACAGAAGACAGATATGATGAAAAATTACGGAATACCGGTGGCTTCGGAAGGATGGCCGTTCATCATCCCGCTTGCGGTCGTCACGGCGCTGCTGTTCGCCTTCGGGTGGAAGAACACGGCTTTTGTGTCGCTTGCGCTGACCCTCTTTGTCCTGTTCTTTTTCAGGGATCCGGAACGTCCGGTCGCCGAGGGCGCGGGTGTGGTCGTCTCGCCTGCTGATGGCAGGGTGATCGTGGTCAAAGATGTCTATGAGCCGACATACTTGAAGCAGGAGGTGAAGCAGATCAGCATCTTTCTGTCCGTGTTCAACGTGCATGTGAACCGCGCGCCCCTATCGGGAACGGTCGAAGTCGTGAAGTACAACCCCGGAAAATTCCATGTCGCCTCGGTTGACAAAGCATCGCTGGACAACGAACAGACAGCCATGGTTATTGCGAACGCTCAGCGGAAAATACTCGTGAAGCAGGTCGCCGGTCTCATTGCCCGGCGCATTGTCTGCTATGCCAAGCCTGGAGATGCGATCAAAAAGGGCGAGCGCTACGGCTTGATCCGCTTTGGTTCGCGCGTCGATATTTTTCTCCCGAAGGACGCTGAGCTTAAGGTGAAGGTGGGAGACCGGGTCAAGGGCGCACGGGACGTCATCGGAGTGCTCAAATGAGAAAAGGGATATATATTCTTCCTAATCTCATAACGTTGTGCAGTATGTTCGGCGGCTTCTATTCCATTATTGCCTCGTTCAACTCGGATTATAAACTGGCGGCATGGGCCATTATGATCGCGTCGGTCTTTGATGTGCTGGATGGGTGGGTCGCGAGGATGACGCACACGACAACGCGCTTCGGCATTCAGATCGATTCGCTGTCCGATGCGATATCCTTCGGTGTTGCGCCGGCCGTCCTGGTCTATACCTGGACGCTGTCGTCCTTTGGCAAGGTTGGCTGGCTTGGCGCGTTCTTCCTCGTGGCCTGCGCCGCGCTCCGGCTTGCACGTTTTAATGTGCAGATGAGCGGTGCGGAGAAGAAGCACTTTACGGGCCTGCCGACACCTGCCTCGGCCCTGGTGATTGCTACGACCGTCGTTGCGTACGAAGAGGTCATCGAGATCCTCGAGCACCTGAACTTAGTGCGGCTGGCGGATATGGTGAGCAAGGATTACTGGGTGCTGGCTCTGACGTTCCTGCTTGCCGGGCTCATGGTGAGCAACATCACGTACCATAGCTTGAAGGAGGCAAACCTGAAGGAGCGCCGTCCCTTCGGGATATTAGTGGTCATTGTTGCTTTTCTGGCATTCGTCGCGTATCATCCCGCGCTCGTGCTGTTTTTTGTTTCAATAACCTACGTTGCGCTCGGCCTGGCGGAGGCGCTGTATGGA
>JANONA010000227.1:0-2309 GCA_031420575.1 Nitrospirota bacterium
CTTGTGCTCCCGGATCAGCGCTTCGGCGCTCACCATCTCGGAGAATACGAGTCCCGCGCCGAACTCCTTGCAGATCCCGCGGAAAGGAAAGTCCGTAATGCCCGCCATGGGCGCGAGCACGAGGGGGTTGTTCTTGAGGATTTCGCTGATTTGCATGGAGCTATTATAACCGAAAGAAATTGAAATGCGAGGGCTTTTTGACCGGGCTTTAAACAAACCAAAAGCGTTTATTAAATCCGTGGAATCTGCGGATCAATAGCGTTTTTAGGATAATCCTTTTCCCCGTGTCCCGTGTTTCTCCTGGGTCACTTCCTCAGCAGCTCTCCCACGGTCACGAGCTTAAACCCTCGCTTCCGTAACCCGTCAATGATGTCGGGCAGGAGCTCCGCGGTATGCACTCCCTTCCGGTTCATATGGAACACGATAATGCTGCCGCCCTTGGCGTCCCGCAGGATGGCGCGCGCGATTTTCCGGGGGGAAAGACCGGGATCAGGATCGCCGGAAGCGATATCATACTGGATGGTCACAAGCCCCGCTTCCCGGGCGAGCTTCGCCACCCGCTCGTCCACTTCGCCGAAGGGAGGGCGAAAATACCGCGGTGTTCCACCCGTAATCTTCTTGATGATCGTCTGCGTCCGCTTCATTTCCCGCATGACCCGGTCATCGGGCTTTTCCCTCAAGTGGGGGTGATAGTAGCTGTGGGCCGCGAGCTCGAACTGCGGCTGGGCCGCGAGGAACTTCGCGTGTGCCGGGTTCTTCTCCACCCATCGTCCGCTCAGGAAGAGCGTGGCCGGGACTTTTTCGCGGAGCAGTGTCTCGATTACCTTTTCGTCATATTCATCCGGCAAGCTCGTGGGGCAGGCGTCGAAGGTGAGGGCGATTTTCCGGGAATCCCGCGGGCCGTGTTCGATGATGAGGCCCTCTTCCGCGGCGGAGAACCCGATGAGGGGCGACCAAAGGGAGAGAAACGCGAAGAGGGCTATGCCGCGGAGCAATGACGTTGAAAACGACGCTTGTTCTCGTAAAGACGCAAAACACGCGGGGAAAAGCAGGCTGTTTGCAATGATGGGGGATTCATCCCCTCGGTGATGCATGCTTATCATCCAACTCTTTAAAATTGGCCCGTGTTCTTTGTGGAGAGTGTAATGAAGCATGGTGAGACAATTGTAACCTAATGCACGAGAAAGGGTCAATCAGAAAAACAGGACGTGTTCAAAATATCCCGCTTGCATTTTCCTTTAACTTATAGTACGTTCGGTATTATAAGAGCGATAATGCGGGGCTGATCAGCGGGGAGAAGAATGATCACAGACGACAAGGATTTAAAATCCTCAGATATCCAAGTTCTCTCCAGCCGTGATGCCATTGCGGCCTTTTTCTCCTCTCTCGGCTACAATACCGACGATAAATCCGGCGCACGTATAAAGCAAAGTGTCTCTGCCCTCGGCATTACGCCGGATACTATTGCCAAATCGATAAAGCACGTCGAACGCCTCGCGGATCAGGAAAACGGCGCTCTCCAGGTTTACCTCTTTGAACTCTCTTCAGTAACGGTCATGGCTGTCAGAGCGCTGGCCCGCGCTTTTCGTGACCGCGCTGGAAAATACCTCCTGGTCCTCACCAGCGATTACGAAGACATTGATTTTTTAAATAGTCGTTCGGGACAAGTCCCTGTTTTCATTCCGTTCAAAAACTGACGGTTCTTACCTTCCGGATATTTTATTGTGCCGTTCGCTGTTGTAATTGATGTTCAAACCGCGCTCATCATAAAGCTCTTCAAAAAACCGCTCTTTCGGCGGCTGTTTTCAATGCAATATTGATGCATTCGTAAGAAGTCAGAATTTGCACTATTTCGTCTTACCGGCGAAAGCCGGTATCCAGTCTTTTCAATGAATTCAATGTTTCCTGGACCCCGGTTTTCACCGGGGAGACGACTTCTTACGAGACCATCAATATTGGAAGGCCGTCGTTCTAAAAGGAGGGAATTATATTTGTTGGTGGTAATGCTGATTATAAGGAAGTGCGTCTGGTTGTCAAGAAGTTTGATAAGGTGTTTTGCGGCGGAGCTTCCGGGAAAACCCAGCCCCGCTACAAACCACTAAGATACGACCGGCGATGATGATCCCTCGATAAGCTTCCGCACATAAAGCTGCTGCGCGATCGAGAGCACGTTGCTCAGGGTGATATAGAGCAGGAGTCCCGCCGGGAGCCAGGCGAACAGGAAGATGAAAGCGACGTTCATGTACATCATGATTTTTGCCTGCTGCGGATCCGGCATGGCCGCGGTCATCTTCATGGTCAGAATCATG
>JANONA010000228.1:0-2950 GCA_031420575.1 Nitrospirota bacterium
ACACCTGCGATGTCGAGATGATGCATCAGGTAGGCGCTCATCTCGCTCTGATCCAGTGCCTCCAAGTGTCCCCGCGCCACCACGCGCGAAGCCAACGACTTTGCCTGGCGGTACATGAGGTTGTCGAGAAGGTTGTTCTGCCCGGCAAGGATAATCGGCAGAATGGGCCTTGAGTCCCCCTCAAACTGCGTGATGGTATGAAGCTCCGTAAACACGTCGAGCCGCAGGATAGAGGCTTCGTCAACGATGAGGACGGGCTTCTGCTTCTTTTCCGCCAGTTCCAGAAGACTGGTCCGGATAATTCTGGTGAGCACCGCCTTTGAGTTGTTCTTTATCTCGATGTCCAGGGCATGACATATCTGCTTGTAGAGTTCGATGATCGTGCCGGAGGTCGCGGTGACCAGGAGCACTTTGTACTCGGAGGGGTGGAGCAGGGCCGAGGCGAACCGGAGCCCCGAGGATTTGCCGCTGCCCACGTCGCCGGTTATGACGAGGGCGGCGCAGAGCCCCACCGCATAGAGAAAACGTTCTTTCACGCCGATCAGCGCGGCGCTCTTCATCATGTCTTCCACGCGGACGTTTTGTCCGAACGGCTCTTTTTGAAAGCCGAAGAAGACCTTGTAGGTCGCATGTTGATTGCTCATATCCCGTCAGTCTCCTTGTCCGTAGTATTGAAAAGGTTTCCGCCTTTGTATTTTCCCGGCGTATCGCCGGGATCAAGCGCCGTGATGCCGTTTTCCCTCTTGACCCGGCAGTTCACGTTCAGGTCGAGCACTGATGCGAACCCGTAGGTCTTATCTCCCAAACGCATTTCGATACGGGCAGGGTCATGCTGGTGATAGAGAAGCCGCACCTGCTTTTTGACAAGGTCCACAGGCGCTTCATAGAGTTTTCCGTCCAGAGAGAAGGTCCTGTCCCTGGCGACCGTCCGTCTGGCTTCCTTGCGGAAATGGTCTTCCATGTCTTTGGGCGCGGGCCGCACGCATTCGATGTTTTTTGTAAAGCGTTTGAGCGGAGCTTCCCCGGTGCCGCCGTGGACCCGGTCATGATAACCGGCAACCCAAACCCGGAACTGTTCATTCAGTTCCTCAAGGGTTGTTGCCTTAACCGCCGAGAGAAAACCCTCACGGACGGTCCTGTTGAACCGTTCGATTTTCCCTTTTCCTTCCGGCTGATAGGGCTTGGCGTGTATCAGCACGATGCCGAGGGAGGCGCAGATAAACGCAAGGTGATCACTCCGAAACGCCGGGCCGTTGTCCACATACAGCTTCTTCGGCAAACCCCGCATCAGGAGGGCTTTGCGTAAGGCGTCTAAAAAATAGTCCAGGCGCTCATGGAGATAGAAGGCCGCATACGGAATGAGCCTGGTCATGTCGTCGATAAACGCGATCATGTACGTCTTTCGTTGCTTCCCGTCCACGGTGACCAAAGGCCCATGCAGAACGTCCGATTGCCACATGCCGTTTGGATTCTCCTCCTCGAACTTGCGGCGGTCCTTGGGCGAGGACTCAGGTCGGTCCGCCAGACCTTTTGCCGTAAGGAAGCGGTACAAGGTGGAATACGCCACCTCCCGGCCGGGAAGGATGATCTTCCTGTCCTTCGCCTCGCGCAACAGCGTCGGCAGCGTGACCACCGGCAGTTCCTTCCGAAGCGCGATAAGCCCCAAGGCCGTGTCATCATCGATTGCCCGCGTTTCACCCCGGTCCGATCGGCCTTGGGGATACAACGCTTCCAGCTTGTTCCCCAATCGTTTGTACCTGACGATCCACTCCTTGACGACCGATTTGCTGATCCGGGTCCGCCCGCTTCCCGGTATTTGCCACTTCCGAACACACTTCTCCCGCATCAGCTTTTTGGTATCCCCCCGAGAGAGCGTCGTGCCGTCAACAAAATCGGCAATCACCCCGAACCGGAACACCGCAACCTGCTTCTTCATCTCCTCATCCATAAAACCTCCTTTTTGGTTTGATGGACGAGTTATATCATCATCCTTTCCCCGAGCCTACGACACACTCAAGTAGGGTGGATGTTTTTTTAGAAACGGTCCGGATTAACCGAACCTGAAAACCGGGACCAGCCCGCGGGAGATAAGCTCGGAAAACCCCTCCATAAAACTCCTGGGGAAGCCCATCCCCAAATGCGCCTTGATATTCGTCTTGAGCGCCCGGAGCCAATGGCCCTGCCTCTGTCGGGAAGGCCCCAGGGTCTTATCCCAGGACCCGTGCGTCAACCGGTAACGAAGCGCCTCGGCAATCGTCCACACCGGCGCGCTATGCCGAGACCAATAGCCACAGGGCCGTATCGTGTAAACGCACCCGCATATCGGGCAGCGCCACCGCCGAAACGGCAAAGGCTTGACATAGCCCTCGATGCATAAAAGCACGAAACCATGACCCCATATCTTTGTGCTCTTGCATCCTTCACGCAAACACCTCTCCGGCCGGTAGAAGGGGAAAGTTCTGTCAAGCATGAAAAGCTCCTTGACACAGATCATGAAAAAAAGAGACAATGGGCCGCACCTAAAGCCCGGGGCGGCGGATACTCTTCGTCCGTCAAAAACAAAAAGCTCCCCGCTCCGGGCCCCTTTCTTTTTCTTCAAAGCGCGGCTATTATAATCTGAACGGCTGTCTCTTTGGGTTGGTTTATTTTGAATGAGGCGAGAAAAGAGGCAAAGACCTAAAGCGGAAGATTACAAGTGTCATAACCCGCAGCGGAATTATGCGCAGGCCATTGAAGAACTCGATGAGTTCCTGCGCTTATATCCGGACAACGTCAGGGTGCCGGATGCACAGAACTTGCGGTTCCTGCTCAAGGTTGTTATAGATCTCAAGAAAGAAAATGAGCATCTGAGTAAAAGCATCGGGCAGTTGAATAAGAGCATCGAGCAGTTGAAAAAGCTTGATATCCGGCACGAAGAAAGGCGAGTGGGAAAGTAGCAGCCCTTGACCAC
>JANONA010000229.1:0-8194 GCA_031420575.1 Nitrospirota bacterium
TTGCCCTTTCCAGCGGCGGTTATCAGAACATCCGGACGGCGCGGGCGAAGCGAAAGCGCCGCGACCGCTGATGATGACGGGAAAATCGATATTCCCGGCGCTCCTTGCGACGAAGCGAAGTAACCGACCTGAGTAGTTACCCGCAATCGAAATCATCCCTTCGTCGCATCCTTCATCCAGTCAAGGTAATCCCGCGAACCCGCGACGATCGGGAGCGCGATCACCTCCGGGACGCTATAGGAGTGGAGCGATTTCACGCGGGCAACAAGCTTCTCCATAAGCGGCAGCCTGCTCTTGGCTATGAGAAGCGTTTCCCGCTCGTCCCGCGTCTTTCCCTCCCAGAAGAACAGGGAGCGCACCTCCGGCACAATATTCACACAGGCGGCGAGATGCTCGTCAACGAGCGTTGTCCCGATCTTCGCGGCCTCGTCCTTTGAGGACGCTGTTATCAACACAATGATCTCGTCTCCCATGTCTCCTCCGTAGTTCGCTCGTGAAGCTTTTAACGCTTCTTCGGCTCGTTCCCTCAGAACGACCTGCTTCCGAGGCCCTTGAGGTCCAGCTTTACCATAAACTGCGTCTCTCCCGGCTTGATGGTGTATGAGGTCCCCACGCCCCAGCACTGACCGCCGTAGTGCAGAAGGTATTGCTCCTGCGTGGTCTTCCTGTTCTGGACATCGCGCCATCCCTGGGCACTCAGGTTCCACTTGCCGAGCTTCAGCCCTCCGCCGCCGATCAGGTATTCCGCTCCCCCCTGTGAAAAAGAGTGGGTAAGGTTCAGCGACACCACCGTCATGGTAAAACCGATGCTTTCGGAATGGGAAGACACAACGTGGTCATAGGCGTTGTAACTTCCGGTCGCCGACAGGCTGAACATCCTGGGCGTTTTCACGTAAAGTTCTCCGAGGACATCAGAGCCGGGACGGGCGGAACCGCCAGGGTCCCGGGCCGCGTTAAAATCATAGGAACGAGAGAGCCTGAACACCATCACATCAAAGGTCGTATAATTCGCCGTGTCCTTGGTTTCTTTATAGCGCGCGGTCACCCGATTGATCAGTGCGATACTCGCGAGGTTTTGCTTAGACACGAAGTCCGCGGAATCGAATTGGGGAATGCTTCCCTGCTCCACGTGGGGAACGTAGCTGTACGCCAGTGTCGGCTCGATCGAATGCCTGACCCGCCCGATCCCGGCCTCGCCGTCAACACCGTACACCCGGGAGCCGCGGGCATTCACCTCCATCCCCGCATAAAAGTATTTTCGCTCCGCCGGCTCCACGGTATCGGCGCTCCGGTCATAGAACGTGGCCCGCACACCGGCCTTCGGGGTAAGGCTCAGGCCGCTGCCGCCGAACGTGGCGGTCAACTTTGGGTTGAAGTCCACGCGCCGCGCGCCGGCCTCTTCCTGTTTCGTAAAATTCGCAGCCGACCCCTCAAAGCTCAGGTGAAAGGGGCCGGCAACCGTTTCGTCGAAGATCACATAGCGCAGTTCGGGCAATTTCTGGACCGTCTTTTCATTGGTCCGCGTGAGGTCGATCGAATACTGGCCTATAAGATAGAGCGCCGCGTTGTTCCAGCGCTCCACGTAGAAAGCGTTGGAGTCGAGATAGGGCTTGGACCGGGACTCAAGCTTCCTCTCGATGTCGTAGTAGTACCGCTCATCGCTCACCAAGTTGACGTCAACACGACCGGAAAGGTCCTCGGCAAACTCCTCCTGGTGCTGAAACCGGAAATCCCACCGCGATACGCCCGTGTGATACTGGTCGAAATATTTATAATACACCTGACCCACGGACTCCCGGGAATTCCTGTAGCGGTATTCAACACCGGTACCGTGCCCCTTCCGCGCCCGGTAATCGGAATAAAGGGTCATGTCCTTGTAGTCCGAGATGGCCCAAAAAAGCGCATTGTCCGCGAAAAAACCATCGCGGCTGCTGTACCCGAGCTCCGGGATCAGGAACCCGGTCTGCCTCCGCACGGGAAAGAGAAAGTAGGGCGTATAGAACACCGGCAGGCCCCTCACATTGAACGACACGCCCCTGCCGACGGCATACCTCTCCATGTCGATGTTCAGTTCATCGGCCTTCAGATACCATTCATCCTCGTCGCAGGTGGTGATGGCCCCCTTCTCGACATGGTAGACGGTCTCGGACCGCCGTTCGATTTTGTCTCCCTTCAGGTGGAGGTTGTCCTTCTTCATAAAGATAGTGCCCTGGGTGATAATACCATCACGGGTGTTGAGGTTGATCCGCAGTTTCTCGGCATGAATAATGTCTCCCTTGTCCTGCAGGTACACCTTTCCCTCGGCCACGGCCTCGCCGGTCTTGTTGTTCAGCACGACCTTGTCCGCCTCGAGCCGCACCCCATCCTGCTCGATCTTTACGCGCCCTACGGCGACGTACACATCGTTGGTCCGGTCGTAATCAAGCTTGTCCGCCGTCACGGTAACGGGAATCTTCGTCGGGAGCGCCTGCGCATGGGCGTAACGGGGCGGGCCCGTCAGCATCGCGATGAATAGGACCACACCAACTATGAACACTATGCGACCTATCATCCCCGCATACTCTTCAGTTCTTCACTCCGCACTCCGCATTCCGCATTCCGCATTCCGCACTCCGCATTCCGCACTCCGCATTCCGCACTGTTGCCCTTCATCCCTTCAACCCCGCAAACGCGCCGGACCCGTCGGATTCCGGACAGAACATTGCCCGCGCATCGCCTACCACATAGAGTGAGCCGGTGATCAAGACCAGATCGTCAAGCGAGGAAACCGCCCGTGCCTTCGCGATCGCCTCCGCAACGGTCTCCGCACTGTCAACGGAACCATGCAGCGCCCGTATCTCGGATGCAAGCGCCCGGACATCCATTGCCCGTGAATACCGCGGTTTCGTCACCACTACGTGATCAGCAAGCGGGACCAGCGCGGAGATAATCCCCCGATAGTCCTTGTCCCCGAGAATACCGATGATAAGGACAATCCGTTGGTACGCGGGTTTCATTTCCCGGACAGTCGTGGCGAGCTTTTTCGCCGCTGACGGGTTGTGTGCGCCGTCAAGGTAGACATCAGGCGCGCGCGCCACAAGCTCCAGACGCCCTTCCCAGCGGGTCTGCTCAAGACCGCTCCGCGCGGCGGCCTCATCCACGGCAATCCCAACGTTGCGCAGACACTCGATCGTTGCCAGGGCAAGACAGGCATTGTCCATCTGATGCCTGCCGAGCATGTTGATCCGTACCTTTTCGTAAGAAGCCTTGATCCCCCGGTAATCAAAGACCTGCTCGCGCCGCGAGGCGGTATGGGTCGGCATAAAATCCTTTGACAACCGATAGACCGTTGCTTTTTGAGCAGCGGCTTTCTGTTCGAAGACCGTGATGACCTCCTGCTGCACCGCGCCCGTCACCACCGGAATTCCCGGTTTGATGATGCCCGCTTTTTCACCGGCAATCAGCGTGAGCGTGGTTCCCAGGAACTCAGTGTGTTCAAGCTCAATGTTCGTGATCACCGACACGAGCGGCGTGACCACGTTCGTGGAATCGAGCCTGCCGCCCATGCCGACCTCGATTACGGCAAGATCCACGCCCTCTTCCGCAAAGTAGGTGAAGGCCATGGCGGTCGTCACCTCGAAGAACGTGGGGTTGAGCGCGGCGGTTCCGTCGTGAACGGCCGGCTTTTGCGAGGCGTCGCGCACCCGAGCCGCCAACTCCACCACCTTCGCCTCGGTGATCAGCGCGTTGTTGATCCTGATCCGCTCGCAAAAGCTGACTAAGTGCGGCGACGTATAGAGGCCGACGCGATATCCCGCGGCCCGCAGCATCCCCGCGATAAACGATGAGGTAGACCCCTTTCCGTTCGTGCCCGCGACATGCACGGACCGGAACTTCCGGTGCGGATCGCCCATGAGCGCCATCAGCGTAAGGCTGTTGGACAGCGCAAGCTTGATCCCGTGCTTCTGGAGCGCGAAGAGATAGTCAATGGTTTCCTGATATGCTCTATCAAAAGACATGCGCGGATGGTCCGTTTCTCCGGTTTTGGATATGCCTGTGCGCGGCTGCGGTTGACAGCAGTTCCGTCGCTCCCGCTATTGCGCCGGTGGCGCCTGCGGCGGCGTGGGCGGCGTTGCGGGCGTTGTGGGCGGAACGGGCGGAACGGGCGACGGATCGGGCTGAACGGGCGCCGGCTTTTCCGCGGGCCTTGGCCTTGGCGCGGCCTTCAGCTTCATAACAAACGGGATCGGTTGTGCGCTCGGGAACGATTCGAGGCGTTTGCGGCTGTAGCTTGCCCTGCCCGCGTCTTCGATCCGGTTGAAGAAGGTGAGCAGTTCCCTGGCGGTCAAGACCCCGGATATTTCCCGCGCGTCGTCGCTGAACTTATTCTTCCGAAGCTGTGCATGCCCGCGCATGATCTCATTGATCCGCTGAACCGCCGTGGTCTCGTTGACCGGGGTAATGCTCACCGTGAGCGGTTCCACAATCGGAGCGGCAACGGGCAACGACGCGGGAATCCGCATGTCCGCCGCCGGCGTCGTCGCCGCATTCGTATCCGGTTTCAGCTCTACCAACGGAGCGGCGACGGTGGTTACCGGCGCGGTCTTCACGATGCTCTCGATCTCAAGATCAATCTGACGCGGCAGCATGGCGTAATAGGAGAGAGAGGCAACGGCAACGGCGAGCCCCGCAAACCACAAAGGCCGATACAGTATCATCCTGAGCTTCGTGAGCGCGGAAACACTTTCCTTCACCCGGTGCGCAACACCCTCGGGCGAGTCGATGTATTTCAGTATCCGGCGGGTCTCCTCCATGCGTTTCCGCGCATCGAGCTCGGATTTGCAGAGCGCACAGGATTGCAGATGCCGGTCAATCCTGAGCTTCTGGAGCGTGAACAGATGGCCGCGCAGATATTTTTTGAGCGACTTCCCGGTAGAAGCGCATTCCTTTTTCATAAAACGCGCTTCTTCGAGCTTCCGCCTGCTTTCCCTGTGCACCGTATCCTGTTCTGTTCGTCGTGGCCGCATTTATACTCCCCCCACCTTCACCTGCTCCGCGCGAAGCCGCGAATCGCCGAGAAATCGCTTGCCGATCATCTCAAAACGCGTTGGTGTGTCGGTCACGTAGAATTTCCTTAGCCCCTCGCCTTTTCCGTTCCCGCGCAATTTGAGCTTCACGAGCGCTTCCGCCACTTCCCCGGCTGTTTCGGTCGCCGAATCGATCAGCGTGATCCCGGAGCCGACGGTTTTGCCGATCACCGCCTTAAGTAGCGGATAATGCGTGCAGCCCAGCACCAGCGTATCAATGCCCGTTCCCCGGAGCGGCGCAAGATATTTCTCCGCAACAAGCTCCGCCACGTCGTTGTCCGTCCACCCTTCTTCGGCCAGCGGCACAAAGAGCGGACAGGCGAGGCTCGTTACCTCGACCTCGGGCGCAAGCCGCTTGATGGCCCTCTCGTAGGCGTTGCTTCTGATCGTGGCCTCGGTGCCGATCACGCCGACCTTCCGGGTCTTCGTGGCCGCAACCGCCGCGCGGGCGCCGGGCTCAAGCACGCCTATTACGGGAAGCGGGAACTCCTTCTTCACCGCCTCGAGGCTGACTGCCGTTGCCGTGTTGCAGGCGACCACGAGCATCTTGATCTCCTGCGACAGCAGGAAGCGTGTGTTCTCGAAGCTGTAGCGCGTTACCGTCTCAGCCGAGCGGATGCCGTAGGGGACCCGCGCCGTGTCACCGAGGTAGATGATATTCTCATCGGGGAGCTTCGCCACGATCTCCTTGAGCACCGTCAAACCGCCGATGCCGGAATCGAATATGCCGATTGCTTTTTGCATGATAAATTCAAAAGAACCTGTCTTTACTGCCTCACCAAATCCATCCTCTTCATAAACGGCCTTGACATATCCATGTGCCCCGCCAGCGTCCGCGCTTCCCTGCCGTCAAGCAGCAAAAAAACCCGCTTGATCTCGTCGAAATTCCGCAGGACCGTGTTCACCATCGCGTAGATCGCCAGGTGCTCCTCCCACGCCGACGCGCGCACGTCCTTCTGCGGACCCAGGGTGAGGTCGATGTATGCCGTGCCAAAAGCGTCAAGATAGAAATTCCTCAGCTTGAGGTCCCGGAGCGCCGGCGTCAACGAAATCCGCTGGTCAGCGAACAGGGCAATAAGCAACTCCCGCGCCTGCGACTGGGTATCAGGCTGACGCTGCACGGCAGCGGACCCCGTCGCGAGCATCCCTTCGGAGGGATAATAGAGCGTAACCGGAAGCGGCTCGTCGCGCCGGAACTGCTGCTCGATCCGCTGGTCCTGCATTGCCGGGTTCCGGGGCGCGTCGATTGAGCGCTGCCGCAGCCAAAGCATGATCCCCCCTGATGCGACGATGAAGACGATTATCACCACGCCGAGCAACAGCCAATTGCTCTGTATTCTCCTATCGGTTCTCTCTGACATACAGCTCGATCCCTCCGGCAATGGATTCCGCCGCGTGCGACCTGTCCATCCCCACACCCGTCTCGATCATGACCGCCGCCGCGCCCACGGCCTTGAGCAGCGCCAGCGGCGCCTGTACGGGCTCGGCGTCCTGCCCGGCAAGCTGCCGCGCAAGCTTCCGGCCGAGGGACCCGCTTTCTCGCGCGTACGCTGCCTGCTGGTTACCCCACAGCATCTCCTGCTGCTCGCTGTCGGCCTCGAAGCCGAGAAAATCGCCGCTCACGGGCTGGACTATCCGCGTTCCCGGCTCGTCAAAGAGATCCTGGATAAAGACCCGCGCAGCCGCGCCCGGAGCAATGTGGAGACTTACGAGGAGCACGGCGCCGGCGGCATTCGAGACAGCAGCCCGTTCGTCAAGCGTGAGCGTCTGGTCCTTTTCACGCGTCAGGACCACCTTCAGGCGCGGGTTCTTCCGCAGTATTTTCCTGATTGCAAGCGCAAGGTCCAGCGTGAGCATCTTCTCCTGCCCCTGCGTCGCGACAATACCCGTGTCTTTGCCGCCATGGCCGGGATCAAGCGCGATCACCACCGGCTTATCCGCCGCTGGCGCAGGAGCCGGGGCCGCGCCCTTCGCGATATCGATCACGATCCGGTCGGGACCGCGAAGCACGAAGTCCTTCACTTCCCCGACCGGTCCAAGGCGGATGACAACAGCCGCCCTCCCCGCCTCTTCTTGCGACTCCAGACCCGTTACCACGCTGTCACGAACCATCGGCAGCGACGTCTTGAGCAGAAACGGACCGTCATAGGAACTCAGCGTGGCACTGCGCCCGTCAGTCGAGCGTATCAGAATATAGGGCGCCGCGGCCTCGACCTCGAAAACGATGCGGGTGAAGGTGGAATAGGAAAAATACCGTACGCCCTTCACCGTCAATCCCTTTTCAGCGGAAAACGCACTCTGGGGAAACGCCAGGAGGCACAATAAAATGACCTTGATTATTATACTCATACAGAGCGGCATAGTAACATAAGAGGGCAATGAGTGCAAGAAAAAGGGGCAAAACCCCTAAAAAAACAGGCGGCACAAGGAGAAGTGTTCATGCGGATTGAATAGGAAGGTTGAGTAAAACGTGACTACTCAGGTCGGTTGCTGAGCGCCGACGCAACAAGAGCGCGATTGCCCTTTCCCGTGTCGGTTATCAGAACATCCAGACGGCGCGGACGAAGCGAAAGCGCCGCGACCGCTGATGATGACGGGAAAAACGATATTCCCGGCGCTCCTTGCGACGAAGCGAAGTAACTGACCTGAGTAGTTACGATTTTACTAAGAAAGGAACGATCATAATGGCTACCCCGAACGTTGATATGGACCTCTGCATCGGTTGCGGGCTTTGCGTCGAGCTCTGCCCAAAAGTTTTTGAACTCAGGGACGACAAGGCCTGGATCATTGACCCGAAGGCCTGCGATACCTGCGACTGCCGGCAGGCAGTGGACAGTTGTCCAGTCACGGCAATAGCATTGGAATAAATCCAGAATATTATTGACAATGCCATAAATATTTGTTAATGTTATTGTGTACACGCTGGTTTATCAAATATGAATATTCCCCTACCTCCTCATATTCTGGACAAGCTGGTCCCAACAAGACTTTTTGCGCGGCTTACCATCGCGAGCAAAATGCTTCTGGGATACATGACGCTCGTGGCGCTTACCGTAATCGTCGTTGCCTATGCCCTCATCAGCCTGCAGCGGATCAATAACCTGAACAAAAGTATTGTTAAAGTCGAT
>JANONA010000230.1:0-11984 GCA_031420575.1 Nitrospirota bacterium
GCTTCACCGCCAGCGTCTTCACTCCATGTCCGGGAAAGCTCACACTGACTTTCAGGTCGTCGCCCAATCCCTCGGAACGCTGCACCGTGCCGAGCCCGAACTTGGCATGCTTTACTACCGCCCCTTTGTAGTAAGGGTCCGCGGAACCGGACTTCTTTGGCTGCGACAGCGCGGTTTGCGGGGACCTGCTCTCCTTGCCGACAGGAGCGTACGATGCGGTATTCCAAATTGCGCGGCCCCGCAAGGCGGAGGTCGGCGATTTTTCCACTCCCGCGAAATCAATGGCCTCGCTCGGGATCTCCTGAACAAAGCGCGAAACAAGATTGGCCTGCGGATATCCATAGAGCCTGCGCTCCAAAGCGTGAGTAAGGATGAGCCGCTCCTTGGCCCTCGTGATCCCCACATAGCAGAGTCGGCGTTCTTCTTCCAGCTCTTCTTCACTATCAGCGGAACGGGAATGGGGAAACAGCCCTTCTTCCATGCCGGCCAGGAACACCAGGGCGAACTCAAGACCCTTGGCATTATGCAGGGTCATGAGCGTCACCGTATCGGTGTTTCCTCGCTTGCCATCGGCCGCAATTTGCTGTTCCGCATCGGTGATGAGCGCCACCTGATCCAGGAACGCCGGAAGCGAGGCATCTCTATTTTGCTCCTGAAAGTCCTCGGTGGCGGTCATAAGCTCGTTCAGGTTCTCGAGCCGGATACGGGACTCAATCGTCTTTTCCTGTTCAAGCGCCGCGCCATAGCCTGTTTCGAGAATGATCCTCCGGACCAGCTCCGTGATCGTCGCCTCTCCAAGCTCGGCGCGCATCCTCTCCATCATGCCGATGAACTCCCGAAGCTTCTTCTTCGCCGCCGGGGTGACATCGCTCGCGTCCGCGTCCATCGCGGCCTGGTACAGCGATGCGCCGTTTGCCGCTGCCGCGCGTTCCAGTTTCTCCACGGTCGTATCGCCGATACCGCGCGCGGGGACATTGATGATCCTGCGCAGGCTGACCATGTCCGCGGGGTTCTGCAGCACCCGCAGATAGGCGATGATATCCTTGATCTCCTTGCGATCGTAGAACCGCAGTCCGCCGAAGATACGGTACGGCGTGCCCCAGTTCCGGAGCGCGTCTTCAAGCGCGCGTGACTGGGCGTTCGTGCGATAGAGCACCGCTATCTGGCGCAGGCTCCTGCCCTCGTCCAGTTCCTGCTGGATGGTCCGGCAGATAAAACGGGCCTCGTCCTTCTCATCCACGGCCTTGTAGCACAGGATCTTGTCGCCGCCGGGCTTTTGCGTCCAGAGCTCTTTGGGTTTCCTGCCGAGGTTGCGCGCAACCACCGCGCCGGCGGCGCCCAGAATATTCCGGGTCGAGCGGTAGTTCTGTTCGAGTTTGATGACCTTTGCGGCCGGATAATCCTTCTCGAAATTCAGGATATTCGCGATATCGGCGCCGCGGAACTTGTAAATGCTCTGGTCGTCGTCTCCCACCACGCAGAGGTTCTTTCGCTGCATGGTTAAAAGCCGTACGAACCGGTACTGGGCATGGTTCGTATCCTGGTACTCATCGATCAGGATATGGTGGAATAGTCCCTGATAATAACCGAGGACGTCCCGATGCTGTTCAAAGAGCTTTACCGTAAGCATGAGCAAATCGTCGAAATCGAGCCCGTCGGATTCCCTGAGCTTCTCCTGATATAGTGAATAGACACGGGAAACAGCCTCCTCGAACCCGAAGCGCCCGCTCGCCTTCTCGAACTGCTCCGCATCCGTAAGATTGTTCTTGAGGGCGCTGATCCGCGCGCCGATCGCCCGGGGCTTGTATTGCTCCGTATCGATCCGCAAATCCGACATGATGGTCTTGATGAGCGAAGAACGATCAGTCTCGTCATAGATCACGAACGACCGCTTATACCCGAGTTTATCGATATGCTGCCGCAGGATCCGGACGCAGGAAGAGTGGAACGTGCTGATCCAGAGCCCTCCGTACCCGATACCGCGCCCGAGCGGCATATCGATCATCCGCTCAAGCCGTTCCCGCATCTCATTCGCGGCCTTGTTCGTGAACGTGACCGCCAGGATCGAACCGGGCTCAACGCCGCGTTCACGGATCAGGTGCGCGATCCGGCACGTGATCACCCGCGTCTTGCCGCTGCCCGCGCCGGCGAGGATCAGAAGCGGCCCATCTCCGTGGAGCACCGCTTCACGCTGGGGAGGGTTTAAGTTTTCGAGGTAATCCATAATGTTCAGTGTGGAATTCGGAGTGCGGAATGTGGAATGAACACCCTGCGTCTCGGCTTTAATTCCGCACTCGCCACTCCGCACTCGCCACTCCGCACTCCGCATTCGGTTCACTCCACCGTCACGCTCTTCGCCAGGTTCCTCGGTTGGTCAACATCCGCGCCCCTGAGCACCGCAATGTGGTATGCGAGAAGCTGAAGCGGTATGGACATCAGGATCGGCATCAGCAACTGGTTGGTCGCCGGTACCGATATCGCGTGGGCTACCTTCTTTACGATCTCGGTATCGCCCTCGGTCGTGATCGCGATCACAATCCCGCCCCTGGCTTTTACCTCTTCAATATTCGAGAGGATCTTGTCGTACACGCCATTTTTGCCCGCAAGCACCACAACGGGCATGTTCTCGTCGATAAGCGCGATCGGTCCGTGCTTCATTTCGCCCGCGGGATATCCCTCCGCATGGATGTACGAGATCTCCTTCAGCTTGAGCGCTCCCTCGAGCGCCACGGGGAAATTGGGTCCTCTGCCAAGATAGAGAAAATCGCTTGCTTTAAAATACTGTTTTGCGATCCGCTCGATACCGGCGTCCTCTTCAAGGCAGCGTTCCACGAGCGCGGGAATATGCACGAGGTCGGCGAGCCTCTTTTTTATATCATCAACCGACAACGTGCCGCGCAGCGATCCGAAAAATAACCCGAAGAGATAGAGCGCCGTGAGCTGGGCGGTAAAAGCCTTGGTCGAGGCCACGCCGATCTCCGGACCAGCGTGCGTATAGATTACCCCATCCGCCTCCCGGCTCGCGGTCGAACCCACGACATTGCAGATGACGATGACCGTTGCGCCCCGTTTCTTCGCCTCGCGCATGGCCGCAAGCGTGTCCGCGGTCTCTCCGGACTGGGTGACGGCGATGAACAGATCGTCCGCGCTCACGAGCGGGTTGCGGTAGCGGAACTCCGAAGCGATGTCGACCTCCGTCGGGATGAAGGCGAGCTCCTCGAACAGGTACTTGCCCACTAATCCGGCGTGCCACGACGTGCCGCAGGCGACAATGAAAATCTTCTTTACCCTGAGAAGCCGCTCCCGCGCAAGACCGATTTCTTCGAGATGAATTGAACCCGTATCCTGCGAGAACCTGCCCCGCATGGTATCCGTGATAGCGCGCGGCTGTTCATGGATTTCCTTGAGCATGAAGTGGCGGTAACCGCCCTTCTCGGCCATGACCGGGTTCCACATCACGCGCGTAATATCTCGCTGGACCTCAGCGCCTTTGAGGTCGGTGATTTTCACTCCCTCATTGGACAGGATTGCCATCTCATCGTCGTCCAGGAACAGCACGTCCCGGGTACGGTGCAGGATAGCGGGGATATCGGAGGCGAGGAAAAATTCGCCCTGGCCGAGACCGACGACAAGCGGGCTGCCCTTGCGCGCGCCCACCACGATGTCGGGATTGCGCTGGTCGATGACCGCAATGGCGTAGGCGCCTTCCAGATGCAGGGCTGCCTCGCGCACCGCCTCTTCCAGGGACAACCCCTTCAGGGCAATGCTGTCGATGAGATGGGCGATCACTTCCGTGTCCGTCTCGGACTGGAATGTGCGCCCCTGCGCCAGGAGTTCCTGTTTAAGCGCCAGGTAGTTCTCGATGATGCCGTTGTGAACCACCACGATACTGCCCGCCCGGTGCGGGTGCGCGTTCTCCTCGGACGGTCTCCCGTGCGTGGCCCAGCGCACATGACCCACGCCCATTCCGCCGAAGAGCGTTTCGCGGCTGAGCAGCGTCTCAAGGTTCTGAAGCTTGCCCACGGCCCTGCGTACTTCGAGCTTTCCGTTCTGGAGCACGGCGATGCCTGACGAATCGTACCCCCGATACTCAAGCTTCTTGAGCCCTTCGATCAGGATAGGAACCGCCGGCTCCTTGCCTATATATCCGATAATGCCGCACATAGTCGCTACGCTCCAATACTAAAAAATGACAAATCCTAATTTCTAAATCCTAAATAATTTGTAACTACTCAGGCTCCAAATTCGTCGTCCCCAAATGCCTCTATCGGGGACCCAGTGATTTTTATGAACCCCTGGATTCCCGATAAAAGCGCTCGGGAATGACGGATTTATTATGAAAGCCACCTGAGTAGATACAATAATTTCAAAATTCAAATATCTAAACTGCTTTGGCGCTTTGTTATTTGAGCTTGTTTAGAATTTCGACATTGGGATTTATGGTTTGTTACTTTTTCTTCTGCTTCAGTCTGCTTCTGCGGACCGCGAATCCTTCACGGGTATCCTGCGGCACGCGGCTGATGGCAAGGGCCCCGGCCGGAACATCGCGGGTGATCGTCGATCCGGCGGCGATAAGCGCGTTGCGTCCGATTTTGACCGGCGCCACAAGCTGAGAATCGCTTCCCACGAACACGTTGTCCTCGATCACGGTGGGGTGCTTGTCATATCCATCGTAATTGCACGTAATAACCCCGGCGCCGATGTTCACGTTCCGGCCCACGGTCGCGTCACCGATATAAGCGAGGTGGTTCGCCTTGCTTCCTTCGCCGATAACGGATTTCTTAATTTCAACGAAATTACCGATCCGCGCCTTTTCTCCGATCACCGAGCCCGGTCGCACATGCGCAAAGGGCCCTATCAAAGCTCCCGAAGCGACGTCACTCTCCTCGATCACCGAGCAGTCCTTCACCGTAACGTTGTTTGCAAGCACGCTGTTGACGATCCTTGATCCGGGATAGAGCACACAGCCTGCGCCGATTGTCGTCCTGCCCTCGATCCTGATATTCGAGTAGAGGAGCGTATCACGGCCCAGGGAAACCTCGCTCCCGATAAAGATCGTTTCCGGGTCAAGCATGGTAACGCCTTCAAGCATCCAGCGCCGGTTGATCCGTCGCCGCGCAACGGCTTCAGCCCGGCTCAGGTCATATCGGGAATTCACCCCCATGACCTCATGCGGATCTCCGCACAGAAAGGCCGAGACGCGAAGTTTTTTCTTTTTCGCAAGCTCTACGGCGTCGGGAAGGTAGTACTCTTCCTGCGCATTGTTCTTCCCGAGAAGCGTGAGTGACGACAGCAGGAACTTCCGGTCAAAACAGTAGGTCCCCGCGTTCACTTCCTGAATTTTCTTCTGCGCCGCGGTAGCGTCTTTTTCCTCCACCACGCGCATGACCCCGGACTTGCCGCGCACCACTCTGCCGTAGCCGAAGGGATTGTCCACCATCGCGGTGACGAGCGTTACCGCCGCGCGGGACTTCTCATGCAGCGCGATGACGTCCTGAAGCGTTTTGCCGGTAAGCAGCGGCGTATCCGCGCACAGGATCAGAACCGGTCCCGTGGCCGCGGCGATCGCCGTGGCAGCCTGCCGCACGGCATGGCCCGTGCCGAGTTGTTCGGCCTGGAGCACGATCTCCGGACGATACGCGCCCACCGCGCTTCTCACCTTGTCGGCCTGATGGCCCAGCACAAGGACGATCTTTTCCGGATCAATGCCCGCGGCGGCGTTCAGGACGTGCTGAATGAGCGGACGACCCGCCAGCGGATGAAGCGCCTTGGCAAGCCCGGATTTCATGCGCGTACCGAGACCCGCGGCAAGGATGATGACGGTCGGCTTCATAGGTTCGGCGCCTCCGTTCCTGTCTGTTTCAGCTTGTTAGCCTGGAGCTCGCTCAGAGACACAAGTCCGAGCGATACAATGAACTTCATCCCCTGGTCAACGGTCATATGCGTCTCCGCGGTTGATTTTTACTTTTTACGAATGAAACAAAAACAGATAAGCAATCCCGGCACAACGGTGTCAATGAGATGCGGCGGCGTTACCATGTATTGTACGTTGTGCCGTCCAGCGCAACGAGCGGGCTGGCGCTGTGCACGTCGAACACGCCGCCCTCCTCGCCGCTCCCCGGCGCGACGGTAATCCAGTCCTCGGCATTGGTAAAGGGGTCCTTGGGAATGGCGCGCAGATAACTCCTGCTCCGCTCCTGCGTGTTGATCAGATCAGCGAGCGTGCCGGGATACGCGTCGTTGTCGGCGGAATACTGATCAATAGCCGCGCGCAGTTGAAACAGATTTTCCCTGAGCACCGCCTCCCGAGCCTTCACCACGGACTGTCTGAGGTTCGGCGCGGCAATAGCGATCAGTATACCCATGATCGCCATCACGATCAGGAGCTCGATGAGCGTAAATCCCCGCTGGTTGATTGACCTTTTTTTTCTGCTCTTAATATTCATCCTGTCTACTGTCTACTACCAGGTGCTGTACTTCGACCCATCAAGGGAGCTCGCCTCGCTCTTTGAATAGACATCATACACGTTCCCGCCGCCCCACTGGGTGGAGTCCGGCTGGTCACTGTAGGAACGGAGCCCCCAGTTGTTCGGTTTGTCCGAAGATTCGAGAGGCATCATGGGGTCGCGGGAGATCCTCCGGAGATATTTTTTTGTTTTGTCCGCCGGGCCGGCAACCTTCACCGGCTCGGTCAGCAGCTCGAGCGATTCGGGATAATTGTCCTGGTCCGGCTTGCAGTTGTCGCTTGTCAGCTTCTTCTCCATACAATCTTTTTTGAACGCATCAATTGCCGAACGGAGAGTCCGGAGACTGCTCCGAAGCTCTATCTCCTTCGTTCTCTTAACGGTCATGCGCGAAAGCGGCATCACCGCTGAAGCGAGAATGGCCACGATCGCAATCACCACAAGCAGTTCTATGAGGGTAATGCCGTCCTCGTTATCCTTCCCTTCCACACTCCGCATTCCGCACTCCGCACTCCGCACTGCTATTTGACAATCACGCGCGCGCCCTTGAGCTCCGCCGTGATCCGCTCCCGGCTGAAGTTCGTGAGTTTCACGCTCGTCAGGGACAGCTCGCTTGTCCCGCCTGATTTTGCCTGGAACACGAGCGCGCACAAACTTCCGGCGCCGTCCACACCGCCCACGTCTCCGATGCGGGTCATGTAGATGTCCACCGTCCCCGCCTTGATATTATTCGAGAACAGGAACGAGGTCTGCTGGTTGTCCTTCTTGAGGAGCGTCCCTTCGCTCGCCATTTTGAACTCAACGACCCTGGGGTCATAACTGAGCGTCACGATCGCCCCATAGAGGTCCTTTGCGCCTCCCGCCATCAGCTCGAACCGGGCCTCCTGACCGACGCTGACAGGCGCATCCGGAGGCCTGAGCTCAAGAACAGCGGCGGACGGGACAGCGGAAGACTGCCCCGGGGCCGGCCTGGCCGCCTCTCCAACCGCCGTCACCGGGGCCGTTTCGCGCTTTGCCAGGGATTCGAGGACCGCGGTCTTGTCAAAGGACTTTTCCGACGGTTTGGAACTTTTGTCCGCCGTGGTCACGAAGAGCGGCTTGATATCGTAGGCCTCCTCGGTTCCCGACCAGAAGGTCTGTGCGTCCTTGTCGGGAAGTTCCATGGCCCGGACGATATTCGGCGTAATGGACATAAGGATGTCCGTCTTGATGGCGCCGTCGTCGGACGAGGAGAAGAGCTTGCCGAGAATCGGAATGTCGCCAAGGAGCGGGATCTTTATCCGGCTCTTCCGCTCTTCATCCTTGATGAGTCCGCCGATGATCACGGTTTCGCCGTCCCTCAAATTGATCATCGTTTCCGTGTTCCGGGTGCCGAACTTGTACTGCTTCTGATTATTCCCGAAATCCAGCGCATCGCCGAGCGTGCTTATCTCGAGTGTCAGCTTGAGCGTCACCGTATTATTGAGGTGGATCACCGGTTCAATGGAAAGCTTGATGCCGACGTCTTTATACTCGAAGGTGGACGTGACGGCGCCGGCCGCCGTGGATTGAACGGTGGAGGTCTGTACCGGTATCTTGTCGCCGATATGGAACTTTGCCTGCTTGTTGTTCAGCACGCGTACCCGCGGGTTCGCCAGGGTCTGGGCGTCGGAATCCTGCTTGATCAGGTCCACCACGATACCCGGGACCGTGAAAAAAATATTGTCCTTTGATATGTTCCTGAGCTCGCTCAGGGCGATACCGGATTCGGTCTGCTTGACCGTACCCTTGGTGGACAGGCCGCCCGTGAAGTTCCACCCGTATTTCAACGAGTTGCTCCGCGAGATCTCGAGGATCTCGACATCAAGAATGACCTCCGCCTCCTTGAGGTCGTTCGCCGCGATCACTTTTTCGACAAGCTTCATTTTATCGGGAGTATCGCGAACCGTGATCGAGTTCAGGATCTCGTTCACGTACACTTTTTTGACGTCGAGCATGGACCGGAGCAGGTTGACGATTTCCTTTGATTTCGCGTTGGTAATGTAGAAGGTCCTGACCATCAGGTCCTGATACTGATCTGTTTTTGCTTTCGTCTTGGGGATAATGATGATGGTGTCGGCGCTGACCTTCTTCATGAAAAGTTTATTCGTCGACAAGAGCAGGTTCAGGGCGTACTGGAACGACACGTCCTTGACGAACACGGTCACCGGCTGCGCCTTCACCTCGTCGTCGAACAAAATATTGATGCCCGAGAGCTTGGACAGCACCTCGAACACATCTTTGACATTGGTGTTCTTGAAGTTCAGGGTAATGGGTTTGTCCGAAATCAGGGTGAGCGCCTCGTCCGGTTCGGTCTCCGCCTTCTTTTTTCGCAGCTTGTCGAGCGAGTCACGGTATTTCACGTTCTCGGCGTCGAGTTCCACCGCCTGGTTCAATTCGCCGACAGCCTCCCCAAGCCGTCCCAGTTCCACAAAGGTGAGCGATGCGCGGTAATGCTCTTCCGCCTGCTTCATGTTGAGCACGGACTTGAGCGCGCTCTGGATCGCCGCGTTGGTGGGGTTCAGGAACAGCGCCTGCTGGAGCTCAGTGATGGCCTGGTCGAGCTTGCGTTCCTTGAGGAAAGCGCGGGCCTTCTTGTAGCGCTGATTCGCCGCCGTCTCCTCCGCCCGGATCAATGCGGAGCGGTATTCGATATCGTTCGGCTCCCGCCGGTTCGCATCCCGGTATTCCTTGACGGCAAGGTCCCACTCGCCGCGCTGGGCATACCGCTCACCGCGCTGGAACGCCTGAGAACCCGCACAGCTCATGAGCGACATCGTCAGCATGCCGGTCAGAATCAGCAGTAGTATCCTCTTCATTGATCAGCCTCCTCGTATTTACCAATCCTCTTCCTACCGAAACCGCGGCTGCGGTATCGGCGACGGCGGCGGTGACATCGACGGCTCGCTGCCGGAAAGTTCTACGCGCACTTCGACGCGCGTAATCGTATCGAGCAGGATCACGGAGTCCTTGCCCGCTTCCTTGATCTTGTAGTTCTTGAGGATAGTGTCCCCGCTCTTGACCATAAAGAGCTCGCCGTCCTTGGACAGGAACAGCGTGTTGTCCTTCTCGGTCAGGTACCCCAGAAACCGGAACTTCGACAGGTCCGCCCGCGACAGATCCTCCGCGATCCGCTCCGGCGTCTTCTCGTGCGTCTGCTCGGGCGCCGTCGGGGTCAACGTCGTTACGACCGGCTGCGGCGCCGGTTTCGGCTTGAGCGCCGGGTTTTCCATTCTGAAGATATCACGGGTCACACCGGGGTATTTTTCATCCCTCCGCGCAAGGAAAATATTCAGGGGATCCGTGCCCGCTGACCGGTACAACAGCCCTTGCCGAACCGGAGAGCCGGCCACTGCACCGCGCGTGTAGGTGAGCGGCGCGGTCTTCGGCGGCTCCACGTTAAAAACGCGGTATACAATGAGGAGTACAAGTACCGCACACAGCGCGATCAGTAGTTTTTTTTCCTGTTCCCGGCTGAACCTCATCGGCGATCTTATTTCCCTCTCACATAGGTCATCAGTTTCATCCGCAGTTTTACCCTGCCCTGATCAGACTCAAGCTTCATGTCCTGGATCCCGATGGGCCGGCCGGACGTCTCAACCTCGTAGATGAACCGCTTGATATCAGGATACCTGCCCTCGACGGGGAACGATAATGACAGCAGGGCGAGCTCCCCGCCTTCGCGCCGGGGGATGTCGTAGTTGATCGCGGCCACGGCCAGGTTCAGGCTCCGCGCCGTCTGGACAAACTCTTTCACGAGCAGCGGCATGTCCTTCTGCGTGGGGATCCCCGCCAGTATCCCCGAAAAGAGCGGTTTTTGCTTCTTGAACAGCGCTGCCTCCGCATGCCGCTTCCTGAGCTCGGATGACTTTGCTTCCCACGTCTTCAGCCACGCCGCTGATGGAGCGACTAAGAGCCCGTACAGCGCCAGGTTGATACAGACGAGAACCGCAAATAGGATCGCAGTCGTCCGCAGCTCCTTACCGTTTTCCCTGAGCCACGGCAGGACTGGTATTTTCCCGATAGACGGCAACCACATTGAATGAAATATTCCCCTTTTCCAGAGACTGATGTTTGAGAAGCGTATCTTTGAACGACGCGGTCTTTTCCATCCCCACAACCAGATTGCGGAGCGACTCCGGAGACTGCGCCATGCCGTCAAGCGTCAGCACGGAGTCCCTGGGATTAAATTCCACCTGTTTAAGCGCAACGCCCACCGGGACAACGGCCTCGAGATTAGTGAGAAGCCCTGTCCACGAAATTTTCCTCGATTCCATGAGGCCGGACATGGCGGTCAGGTCTTTCACTAATTGCTCGCGCTCCAGCAGTACCGGTCTCACCTGTTCGTCCGCTGCCTCAAGCTCCCGCAGTTTCCGGTCCAGGGAGGAAATCTTCTCCTGAAGGGTAACGGTGGTCCAGAGCATCCCCGCCATCATCACGGCAAGAATGATACTCCCGGCGATCAGTCCGATCCGTATCCGTCCGACCAACCGGTAATTCCTGCTTGCGAAATTGATTGTGATCATAGAGAGCTTCCGGCGCCCAACGCCGCGGCCAGCTCAGGTTCGATGTTTCCCGCCGAGGCGATCACCACCGCGGGCGAAAGCGCCTCGACGTTAAGCGACGTCATGGTACGGAGCCCCGCTGCCAGCTCAGCGGACACGACGGACTCCCCGGTGAGATAGAGGTAACGGACCTCGGACTGCCGTGAACGGTCCCTGTGGGTATAGAAATGGAGCGAATCGTCGATCTCGCGCATGAGCCTGCCGCGGACCTCGTCGGCGCTTCCGCGTTTCACGTCCTTGTAACGGTAGAACCTCGCCCCGTTCGTTTCCCTGATAATCGTCGCAAAGGAATCCTCGGAGAGGTGGGCTAATGCCGAGACCGCGGATTTTTTCGTAAGATAGGAGGAATAAAAGTTCAGCGTATGAAAGGACGAGGGCCCCACGGCCCAGGGTTCGAGTCCCAACCCGACGAGGAGCGATTCATACTGGGCGATCACGGCCTGCTTGGCAACGCAGGCCAGCACGGTGAACCCTTTGTCCTGCCGTCCAAGTATCTGATACCGCAGAACCGTGTCGGCCATATCGAAGGCAGCCCCCTTCTCGAGCCGCCAGCGGATCAGCCGTTCCCGGTCCGCGGCCTTGCCCGGAAGTTCGTCGAAATCGAGCGTCTGAACGCGGAACGTGCCATCGGGCAGGCTCAAGGCCGCCCGGCGGATGCCTGATGGGGCTCCGGCCAGGCACTCCCGCAGCACAGCGCTCAAACGGGAACTATCGTAAATGTTCGGTGATGCGTAGGCCTCGCTCACCACCCCGGCAGGCAGCTCAGCGGTCTTCGTGAAAAGCACGGAGAGATTTGCACCGCAACCCGATACAACAGCCAGCTTGATTGCCGAGGCGTTTATCTCTACCCCCAGACGGGGCTTTCTCGCAAAAAATCGTAACATTGTCCGTATATTAGCAAGGTGGGCGGGGGAAGTCAATTGTTAATACGATTCAT
>JANONA010000231.1:0-9837 GCA_031420575.1 Nitrospirota bacterium
CGAAGAAAAACGGATTCCAGGTCTGCAGAGATATCAAGGGCAACGACCAGTTTAAGAACATCCCGATCATTATGGTTACCTCCAAAGACCAGGAGAGCGACAAGTTCTGGGGGATGAAACAGGGCGCCGACGAGTATTTGACCAAGCCGTTCAAGCCTGAAGATCTGCTCAGGGTGGTTAAAAAATACATCTAAATCTCCGGAGGAGGGCCCGCTTGGCCGAGCTTGACAACGACGTCACCGCCGAGGTAAGAGACGCACTGCCGGAAGAGGAGTTTCGCGTTTGCCTCTTCAGCATAGGCGAGAACACCTATGCCGTCCCGGTGGAACTTCTGACGGAGATCATCATTTCCCGGAAAATTTTTCCTGTTCCGACCACCCCGTCCCACGTGCTCGGCGTCATAAACCTGCGCGGCAACATTGTCCCGATCGTTGATATCCGTCCGGCGCTTTCCCTGCCGCAGCAGTCTGTTCCCGGCCAGATCGCCATTGTAAAGCACGGAACAATTCTCCTCGGCATCGTTGTCGATAACGTCTCTGAAGTGGTCGGGATAGCGGAGAGCAGCGTGCAGGCGATCCCCTCTGACAGCGGAGCCCAGGCCGGGAAGAACCGCAGCCGCTTTATGAAGGGGCTTATCCAGCGAGAGGCGAACGTGGCGGCGCTTTTGAATATTGAACGGGTTTTTGAAGAGATCAAGCTGGGGTGAAACAGAAGACAGAAGACAGAGGACAGAAGACAGAAAACAGAGGACAGAGAACAGAGGACAGATTTTGATTTAGTCTGACTTCTGTCTTCTGACTTCTGTCTTCTGTCCTCTGCCATAACATTTCTTTCTTAAAAGGAGCAGCGCTATGAAAATTTGGAATCCTTTCTACCGTTGGAGCATCAGGACCAAGATCGCGCTCATGATCATCGGCATGTCGCTCGTTTTCGGAACCGGCATCCTCACCTTCATATACTTCCAGATAGAGACTACCCTGAAAGAAAAGTCGATCAACACGGCGCTCATTCTGGCCGACGGGCTCTCGGTCAAGGCCGTGGAGCCGGTGCAGGTCGAGGACCTGAATGCGCTCCAGTTCATCCAGGGCGAGGCCATCAGTCAGCCTGAGGTGGCGTACTGCTTCATCCGGGACAGCAGGGGGAGGGTGATCTCGTCCTCCTTCGAGGGAAACGTGGTCCCGGAGATACTCAAGAACATCAACATATTGAACCCGGGCGTGCCCTTCGGGACGCAGGCCGCGTTGGTCACGCTCAGGGACACCGTCACGGAGGTCATTGATATCGCCTCGCCTATTGCCGGCGGCGCCCTCGGCACCGTGCATGTGGGCTTGAATGTGACGCTCATCAAGTCCGACATCAGGCGGCTCCTCGTGAACATCATGGGCTGGGGCGGCGGAGCGCTGGTTCTTCTGTCTGTTTTTACGATGGTACTGTCAGCCGTCATCATCAATCCGGTGAAGAACCTCATGATGGTTGCCGAATCCATCGGTCGCGGCGACCTGTCGAACAAGGCGCGCGTGACCACGGGCGACGAACTCGGCCGGCTGGGCGACACGCTCAACCGGACGATCGATCGGCTCCAGGGCCTGGTCCAGACCGAGTCCGACCGGGACCAAATGCAACACCAGGTCATGGATCTGCTCTCCGTCGTGAGCACCGCCGCGGAAGGCGACCTTACCGTGAAAGCGGAAGTGACCGCCGACGCCCTGGGGTCCGTGGCCGACGCGTTCAACCTCATGATCACCGGCCTTATGTCGATCGTGACCCAGACGAGCAACGTGGCCGCCGAGATCCAGCGCTCCGCCTCGGTAATCCTTCATTCCGCCGAACGCATGCGGTTGGGCGCCTCACAGCAGTCTTCTCAGATCCGGAACGCGTCCGAGGCGGTGAACGCCATGTCCCATACCACGCAACGGATGGCCGAGAACGCGGAGGCGGCGACCCAGACCTCGGTCAAGGCAACCCAGGCGGCGGTCAAGGGCGGAACGGCTGTGGCGGAAACCATCAAGGGCATGCAGCGGATCCGAGTTACGGTGCAGTCCACGGGCAAGAAAATCAAGGGCCTGGGCGAGCGCTCCCTTGAGATCGGCGCCATCATCGAGGTGATCAGCGAAATCGCGACGCAGACGAACCTGCTGGCGCTGAACGCCGCAATCGAGGCCGCGCGCGCCGGTGAGCAGGGCAGGGGCTTCGCCGTGGTCGCCGATGAAGTGCGAAAACTCGCTGAACGGGCCGCCCGCGCGACAAAGGACATCACCGGCCTCATCAAGGGCATCCAGGTGGAAACGAGCGAGGCCGTGACGATCATGGAAGAAGGACCGCGCGAGGTGGAGGAAGGCACGAAGCTTGCCGACCAGGCCGGGGCCGCGCTCCGTGAAATTGAGCAGATCGTGAAACAGACGTCGAGCCTCATGACGGACATTACGAGCGCCGCGGGCGGCCAGGTGAAATCGACCGAGAGCGTGGTGCATACCATGAACGCCATCTCACAACTGACCGAAGAGACGACGCACGGCGTCCAGGACACCGTGGCAACGATCAGCGGTCTGGCAGACCTGACCAAGCGGCTGAACAATGCTATCGGCAGATTCAAGCTCGGCAAGGAGCGGCTGGTCCCGTCGGCCTCCGGCGAGAGCCCGCTTCCTCCGCTTGAGGGCTACTCACCGGTTTCGGAAAAAGTGACCACGAGTGACGAGGAGATCAAGCTCGGGTTTATTGAATAGACCGTATTATGGCCGGGTCATTGGACAAATCAAGCATCATAGAGTTTTTTCTCGTCGAGGCTGGTGAGCACCTCCAGAACCTGAACAAGGGGCTCTTGTCCCTTGAGAAGTCTCCGTCCGACATGGACCTGATCGACGAGCTCTTCCGCGCCGCGCACACGCTCAAGGGGTCCTCCGCCATGATGGGGTTCCAGGGTATCAGCGATGTGGCGCACACGGCCGAGGACATGCTCAGCCAGTTCCGCTCCGGGACCCTTCCCATTCGCAAGGAAACCCTGAACTTTCTTTTCGACAGCGTGGACGCCGTCAAGCTTATGGTGGACGGTGTTGCGGCCAATCAGCCCGAGGACGCTCTTGTGGTGGAGAGCATCGAACGAGCGTACCGGGAGGTTCTTGAGGGCCTTCCGAAGATGCCTGCCGCGCCGGACGAGACGCTCTCCGAGCAGGCGGGCGGGACCGCGCCGCCGCTTCAGCGGCATAAGGACGATCTCGACCTGGCGTGGGAAAAAACTTTCAACATAGCCGCCGAGGCGCCCTTTGGAGAGGAGCCTCTTGCGGTAGAGCCGATCCACGAAGAGACTCTGTACGAGCTCCCGGTTGCGGCTCCGCGGCAGCCTGTCGCCGAAATTCCGCTCAAGCAGGAGATTGAAGAGGCTAAGAAGAGCGGTGTCCTTGAAAAGCGCGGGACCGGCCGCCGTGCCGCGGATGCGGTAGACCTGGAAAAGCAGTTTATCCGCGTCAACATTGACCGTCTCGACAACCTCATGAACCTGGTCGGCGAAATGATCGTCAACCGGAACCGGTTGGCCCGCCAGGTCGATCTGATCAAATCGCTCCGGGAAGAGCTGGCCTTCAGCCAGGCCCGCCTGCTCCACGAGATCAAAAAGTTCGAGGAAAAGTACGAGTACACGCTGAGCGTTGAGACACCGGATCCACGGATGGCGGAGCCGGACCACGATTTCCTCGAGCTGGAATTCGATCGATACGACGATTTCAACCTCCTTTCGCGCAAGCTGACGGAGATCACGAACGATACGAACGAGATCATGACCGAACTTGCCGGGGTCTTCGATTCCTTTGAGCTCGATACGGCGCGGATCTCCACGATCACCACGAACCTGCAGGACGAGATCACCATGGCCCGCATGGTTGAGATGGACAAACTCTACCAGATGTTCCAGCGGCCCGTACGCGACCTTGCGCAGGAAGAGGGCAAACAGGTGAACCTGGTGGTCTCGGGCGGCGAGACCAAGATCGATAAGACGATCTTTGAGCTCATATCCGATCCGCTCATGCATATGATCAGGAACGCCGTTTCCCACGGCATCGAATCGGCTGCCGAGCGGCTCGCGCTGGGAAAAGAACCGACCGGTGTGTTGATCCTGAATGCGCGTCATGAAGGGAACAGCATCATTCTTCAGATCGAGGATGACGGCCGCGGCATGGACCCCGCGGTGCTCCGGAAAACCGCTGTTGATAAAGGGTTCATGAGTACCACCGCTGCACAGGCCCTGACGGACCTTGAGGCGATCAACCTGATCTTCCGGCCCGGCTTTTCCACGGCAGCGAAGGTCAGCAAGGTCTCTGGCCGGGGTGTGGGCATGGACGTGGTCTCCACACATCTCGCGAGGATCAACGGCCGGGTTGAGATCAAGACCGAGAAGGGAGTGGGAACGAAGTTCGTCATCAGGCTCCCGCTCACGCTGGCCATTGCCCAAGCACTGATCGTGAAGCTCAAGGACCAGGAGATGGCCGTGCCCATGAGCCTGGTGGAAGAGACCACGCGGTTCTCCGCCAGGGACATTCAGCGGGCAGCCGGCGAAGAGATGGTGAACCTCCGCGGCTCGCTGGTCCGGCTCCTCAAGCTGAACGACCTGCTCGGCGTGGGCAAGTTCCCGAAGAAGGACGAGAATTATCGCCACCCCACCCTGATCCTCGGCATGGCTGAAAAGCGCCTCGCGGTCATGGTGGAGGACATCATCGGCCGGGAAGAGATCGTGGTGAAGTCGCTGGGCGACTACCTGAAGGACATCAAGCTCTTCTCCGGCGCGACGATCTCGGGCGAAGGGAACGTGCGGCTCATTCTCAATATCGCGTCGCTCTTCGGTGACGAGCTCATCACGGCTTCCAGCATCGGCATTGGTTTGGCGAAAGAGGCGCTGATGCCGGAGGCCGCGAAGCGAAAGCCGATGGTCCTGGTCGTTGACGACTCGATCAGCATCCGGAAATACGTGCAGCGTTTTCTCGATCGCATGGGTTACGATATTGAGGTCGCGCCCGACGGCATGGAGGCGCTCACCATCATGGGCCGGATAAAGTTCGACGCCGTGATCACCGACCTCGAGATGCCCGTCATGCATGGATACGATCTGATGGCCGAGATGAGGAAGAGTCCGGAGCTCATGAACATCCCGATCATCGTGCTGACCTCCCGGGCAGGAGACAAACATCGACAGAAGGCGCTGGAAATGGGCGCACAGGACTATCTGGTGAAACCCTTCGAGGAGCAGGAAATGCTCGGCGCGCTCAAAAAGCTCTTGAGCGGGGCCGCCCTGGCGGGCCGGATGTAAACCCCGCACACCTATGTTATTGCTCCTCAAAACTTGACAGATTCGCGCGAATGTTGCCGCCGCGATTCAAAATTCAATATTCAAAATTGAATTTTCCTTTTTGAATTTTGAATCGCGGCGACCCAGTGTGTCATATTGCATTGGTTGCGGCGGGAGGCCGCGCTATGGACGAAGGCACACGGTTTCTACTCTTATCACTGGACGGCGAGAACTATGCCCTCCCAATCGCCAGGCTTCTGGAGATCACGACGCCGCGCGACATCCGGAAGGACCCGGACCTGACCGGGCTGTTTGAGGGAAAATTCGAGTTCCGGGGCAAGCGGATACCGGCGCTGGACATAAAAAAACTGTTCAAGCTTCCCGGCGCCGCGGGGACAACGCTTCTGGTGGTCAAAAGCGGCAAGGGAACGCTCGGTGTGCTGGTCGACGCGGTGACGGAGATCTTAGACACTGACCAGCGGCCTGTTCCCATGCCCACAGGGGTGATCAACCCCAGCCTGCAGTACTACAGCGGGATCCTGCGACACAAGGAAAACCTGGTTCTTGTTCTGAACGGGGACGGGTTGCTGCCATGATAAACAGCTATCTCGTGTTCCTCCTGTCGGGACGGCTCTTCGGCGTCAAGCTTCTCGGGGCGATCGAGATCCTGCCCTGGCGTCGCTCGCGGCCGGTGCCGCTGTCCTATTCCTTTGTTGAAGGCCTGATCGATTACCGGGGCGTCATCTACCCCTTATTTAATCTTGGCCGGCGACTCGGCATGAGCGGGCCGGGACCGGTCGCTTTTCCCGCCGGAGAAACAACGCAGAGCATTATCCTGCTTGAGGAGAACAAGGCGCCCTTCGGGATCATTGTGGACAGCGTGGTCAAGATGGCAAAGCTGGAGGCGCCGTCCGCGGTTCCCAAAAAGATTCAGGGGGTGGAAATGAACTATATTCAAGGCATCGTATACGAAGACGATCAGGAGATACTGATCCTCGATTTTGAAAGGCTGCTCCATGCCGGTTAAAATACTATTGGCGGACAAGAGCATCACCATCCAAAAAGTGGTGGAGATGCTTTTTTCGGGAAGAGACTACGAGGTCGTTTGCGTGAGCGATGGCGAGACGGCCCTCTCCGAAGCAACGCGGGTCGTCCCCGATGTGGCGCTGCTGGACGTGGATTTGCCGCGCATCAACGGCTATGCGCTTGCGGCGCGGCTGAAACAGACTTCGCAGCTTGCGCGGATCCCGGTCATCCTCATGATGAGCAGGGACGACGTGTACGACGACGCAAAGGGCAGGCAAGCGGGGATCCAGGACAACATCGCCAAGCCCTTCGAGTCCCAGGAACTTATTGGGAAAGTGAAAAAGGCCCTTGCCGCAGCCTTGCCGCGGCTTGCCGAGCTCACGCCGCGCCGGCCCGACGCGCCGGCAGCCCCGACCAAACCGAAAAAGGACGCGCCAGCGGATATTTTTGATATTATCAGCGAAGCGCCCAGTCACGCGGACCTCATGAGAGAAGCCGCACCGGATGAGGAAGAGGCTGTGTACGAAGTCGAGCCTGTCGTAGAGGAAGTGGAAGAGCCGATGGACAGTGAAGTGGCGAAGGCTTTTCCGGTCGGCGCCAAGGCCGTGGAAGAGATGCGGGCCGGGCTGGGCCTGACCGAGCGGAAAGAAGAGCCTCAGCCAGAGATTGTCACCTTTGAATCCCTGCAAAAGGCACTGGAGGCTGATCAGCAGGCGGAGTTCAGGCCGGAAACAGACAGAAGACAGAAAACAGAAAACAGAAAACAGGAGGCGGAGTTCAGGCCAAAACCCCCAAGCCCTCCGCCCCCGCCCGTTGTTCCGCGCCCCGCACAGCCGCCGGTCTATCCGCCGACACTGCCTGAGAGTGAACTGCGCAGTATGGCCGAGGAGACCATCTCGCGGATGGCGCGGGAAATCTTCAGGGACATGAAGCCGCCCATTCCGAAGATCTCCGAGGAAACGATGCGGAGGGGGATTGAAGAAGCCGTCGGGAATATTGTCCGCGAGCTTGCGAAGGAGATAATCGAGCGCGTAGCATGGGAAGTGATCCCTCAACTGGCGGAGGTCCTGATAAAAGAGGAGATCGAACGGCTGAAGGCGGAACCTTAAAAACAAATCACAAGCTCCAGGCATCAAATCCCAAATAAGCGTAACTACTCAGGTTGTCAGGTTCACGGTTGGCTACTTTGCTCTCCTGATATTTTTTGAGATAGTTGATGAATCCACGAACGCGCCAGTTGTCAATCCTCAATATCTTCAAAATCTTCAAACTGTTCAACCTTCATCGCACTCTAACCTTGAACCGTGAACCTTGGAACTTTGAACCTGAGTAGTTACTAAAGGAGACACTGATTCATGTCAGGAAAAGAACTGCCCAAGGCCTATGACCCGAAGACGGTAGAGGAAAAATGGTACGGCTTCTGGACGGAGAAAAACTATTTCCATGCCGATGAGGACTCCGGAGGCGTTCCCTTCTCGATCGTGATCCCGCCGCCGAACGTGACCGGCTCGCTCCACATCGGCCACGCGCTGAACGCCACGCTCCAGGACATCCTTGTTCGCTGGATGCGCATGTCCGGCAGGAACACGCTCTGGGTCCCGGGCACGGACCACGCGGGGATCGCCACGCAGAACGTGGTCGAGCGTCAGCTTGCGAAAAATGATGTAGACCGTCATATGATGGGGAGAGACGCTTTTGTTGCGGAAGTCTGGAAATGGAAGCAGGAATACGGCAGCAGAATTATCACCCAGCTCAAATGCATGGGGGCATCCTGCGAGTGGGATCGGGAACGATTCACCATGGATACTGGGCTCTCAAAGGCCGTTCTTGAGGTTTTCGTCACGCTGTACGAGGAAGGGCTCATCTATCGCGGTGAGCGTCTTATAAACTGGTGCCCGCGCTGCCATACCGCGCTGTCCGACATCGAGGTCGAGCACGAGGATGAGAAAGGGAAGCTCTATCACATCGCTTATCCGCTTTCCCATGACCAGAATATCCGCTTGACCGTCGCAACGACACGTCCTGAGACCATGCTGGGTGATACTGCGGTCGCTGTTCATCCGCTTGATCCGCGTTATAAGGACCTCATCGGAAAAACGGTCGATCTTCCCCTAACAGGCCGCAAGATCCCGATCATCGCTGATTCGATCTTGGTCGACCTGGAATTCGGCACCGGTGCGGTCAAGGTTACACCGGCACACGATTTTAATGATGCTGAAGCAGGACAGCGGCAGACGCCTCAACTTACACGCATCAAGATGTTGAATGAAAATGCAGAAATTGCGATGGACATTCCGGACATCCTTCCCGATGTTCGAAAGCAGGTGGTTGGAAAACCGGCAAAGAAAGCCCGCGGAATCATCGTTGAGCTGCTGAATGAAAAAAAATACTTGATAAAAACAGAAGAGCATGCACATTCCATCGGCAAGTGTTACCGGTGCAAAACCATCGTTGAGCCGTATTTATCTCCCCAATGGTTTGTGAAAACGGGACCGTTGGCAGAGCCAGCGATTAAGGTCGTTGAGGAAGGGAAGGTGCGCTTCACTCCGAAGGGATGGGAAAACACCTACTTCGAGTGGATGCGGAACATCAAAGACTGGTGCATCTCGCGACAAATATGGTGGGGTCATCAGATTCCGGCATGGTATTGTAAAAAGTGCGACAGCGATGTGCTTGAAACTCGAATCGGCGTTGGTGTTGTTACAGAAGGCGGGTCAATGCCGGCACCAACAGAAAGTGTTTTAACAATAGGCATAAACGCAAAACCCATTGTTCAAAAAGAGGACCCGAAAAAATGCCCGCGCTGTGGTTCTACAGACATAGTACGTGACCCAGACGTGCTCGATACCTGGTTCTCGTCCGCGCTCTGGCCGTTCTCGACCCTGGGCTGGCCGGACAAGACCAAAGAGTTGTCCGTGTACTACCCCACATCGGTGCTGATCACGAGCTTCGACATCATCTTCTTCTGGGTGGCCCGGATGATCATGATGGGCATGCATTTCATGAAGGAGGTCCCTTTCCGGCAAGTATATATCCACGCGCTGGTGCGCGATGCTGAAGGCCAGAAGATGAGCAAGTCCAAGGGCAATGTCATTGACCCGCTCGTGATGATCGAACAGTACGGCACCGACGCCTTCCGGTTCACGCTCACCGCCTTCGCGGCCCAGGGCAGGGACATCAAGCTCGCGCCGGAGCGCATTGAAGGCTACCGGAACTTCGCGAACAAGATTTGGAACGCCAGCCGCTTCGTTATGATGAACCTGGAAGAAGGATTCGCTCCGAACTCCGAACTCGTTACGAAGGACACATCACTGGCCGATAAATGGATCCTCTCCCGCCTGAACTCGGTGGTCAAAGACGTTGAATCCGCACTTGCTGATTACCGCTTCAATGATGTTGCCTCGGCACTCTACCATTTCACCTGGCATGAGTACTGCGACTGGTATCTGGAACTTTCCAAGCCGGCACTGATGGGCGATCTTGGCGCTGAGCCGCGCAGGGCGACCCAGACGGTGCTGGCCCATGTGCTCGAGACCGCG
>JANONA010000232.1:0-2201 GCA_031420575.1 Nitrospirota bacterium
TTTACAGATCCTTACAATCTCCGCCGCCGCCGTATTCTCCATGGGCGCCGCGCTCGCCGCGCCGGCCCCCGGTGCAAGGTGTTTTTTGATAACGCCGGCCAGTCTCTCCGGCGTCAGGTCCTTTTGGATGATCACCTCCGCCAGCCCGCGTGCCGCCAGCGTCTTCGCATTGTACTCCTGATGATTGTCCGCCGCAAAGGGAAAAGGGACCAGCACGGCGCGCTTCCCGCAGACCGCAAGCTCGGCCACGGTGGTTGCGCCCGAACGGCTGACCACCAGATCGGCAACAGCGTACGCCCCGGCCATGTCATGGAGATAAGGCAGCACGACCGCCTTCACCCCCGCATCACGATAACCGGCAGCGACCTCGGCAACGTCTTTTTCCCCGGTCTGATGAAGGAGCTGAAGGTTCCGTACCTCCGTCAACTGTGTGGCGGCCAGCTTCATCGCCATATTGACGGCATGGGCGCCGCCGCTCCCGCCCATGACCAGGATCGTGAACCGTCCCGGTTCAAGCCCGAAACCGGCAAGCGCCTTATCGCGATCTCCTCGATCAATTCCCTTTCTGACTAAAGGGCCGAGGTTCACGGTTTTCCCGGGAGGAAAAAATTTCCGCGCCCCGGTCCCCGGAAAGCAGAGGATCACCTTATCGGCCAGCTTCCCCAGTTTCCTGTTCGCGAGCCCGGCATAAGAGTTCGGTTCCACAATGATCAAGGGCGTCCTGACCGCCAGCGCCGCAATGCCCATTGGGCCCGAGGAATACCCTCCCACGCCGATCACCACGTCAGGCCTGACTTCACGAAGGAGCATCAGGGACTGGAACACACTCACGGGCAGCAGAGCCATCGTCTTGATGATCGACAGGAGTTTCATGCCTTTGAGCTTTCCAACCGTGATGAAGCGGACCGGCAACCCTTCTTTCGGGAGCACCGTGGCCTCGATACCCTGCGCCGTACCGACGAACAGTACCTCGTTGCCGCTCTCCTTGAGCAGCTCACGGGCAATGGCAATCCCCGGGTACAGATGCCCGCCGGTCCCTCCGCCCGCGATTATGACCTTCATACCGCCCCGCGTGTGGCCATGGTTTTAAATCCGCACTCCGCACTCCGCATTCCGCACTCTCTTGTCACGCCGTTTCCTTCGAGATATTCAGCAGCACGCCAAGCGCCATCATGGTGATCACGAGCGATGAGCCACCGTAGCTCACTAACGGGAGCGTGATGCCCTTCGTAGGTAAAAGCCCGGTCACGACCGCCATGTTGATCGCCCCCTGGAAAGAGATCAGGAGCGTGATGCCGAGCGCAAGCATGCGACTGAACGTATCGCCCACGGTAAGCGCAATCCGCACCCCCCGCCACAAAATGATTAGAAAGAGAACAACCACGGCGAGTGCGCCGATCAGGCCAAGCTCTTCCCCGATCACCGCGTAGATGAAATCCGAGTGCCGTTCCGGCAGGAAGAGAAGCTTCTGCCTGCCCTCGCCCAGCCCGCGGCCGAACACGCCGCCGCTGCCGAAGGCAAGGAACGACTGAATGATCTGGTAGCCCGCTCCCTGCGGGTCAGCCCAGGGGTCGAGGAAGGAGAATATCCGGCGAGACCGGTATGCGCTGTCGGCCACGGCAAAGTAGACGACCGGAAGCGCCGCGACAAAAGTGCCGCCAAGATGGAGAAGGTTGGCTCCTCCGACAAAGAGCATGATGCCGGCCACTCCCGCAAGCGTCATGGCGGCGCCGAAATCCGGCTGGCGGCTCGCCACAAGCAGGAACACCCCGATCACCACAAAGGCGGGGAACAGTCCGTTCATAAAATCACGAAGCTCTTCTCCCTTTTTAGCGATGTAGTGGCTCATATACACAACAACGACGAACTTGGCAAGCTCCGACGGCTGGAAGGAGAGCGTTCCGAGCCGCAACCACCGCCGGGACCCGTTGACCATCGTTCCCACGCCCGGCGCCAGCGTTGCCGCAAGCAGGAAGAGGGAAACAATCAGCAGGACGAGCACAACCCGCTTGTCCTGGAGCACGCGGTGGTCTATACGCATCGCAGTCGCCATCAGCGCAAGGCCGATGACAGCCCATAGGATCTGACGCTTCATGAAGAACGCCGGGTCGTCGTAGGTCGTGAGCGCCACAACGCTGCTTGAGCTGTACACCATCACGACGCCGCCTGCCAAAAGCGCGAGGATGGCGATAAGCAGCGGC
>JANONA010000233.1:0-6665 GCA_031420575.1 Nitrospirota bacterium
CCATGGCACTTTATATAATCACCATCTTTCTGAGCGCCTTCCTGCTCTTCCAGGTCCAGCCGATGATCGCGAAGATGATCCTGCCGTGGTTCGGCGGGTCCGCCGCGGTCTGGATCACGGCCATGCTGTTCTTCCAGACGGCGCTGCTCGGAGGATACCTGTACGCCCATTGGTCCATCCGCGCTCTCAAACCCGGGACGCAAAGCCTGCTGCACATCATCCTGCTCGGCGCGAGCCTCGCGCTTCTGCCCATGGCCCCCGCGCTTTCGTGGAAACCGGCCGGGGACGAGGAGCCGATCCTGAGAATCCTGGGCCTCCTGTCCGTCTCGGTAGGGATGCCGTATTTTCTGCTCTCGAGCACGAGCCCTCTCATTCAGGCGTGGTACAGCCGGAAATATCAGACCGCGCTTCCATACCGCCTTTTCGCATTGTCCAACCTCGCCTCGCTCCTCGGACTCCTGGCCTATCCCTTTATCGTGGAGCCGAATGTGACGCTCAGGCAGCAGTCCCTCGGATGGTCAACGGCATATGCGGCGTTCACGGTCATGGGGATTTTCGCGGCGTTCGTGAGCAACAGAGGGAAGCTTGCCGAAGCGTGCGCTCCTGTCGGCGCGATCAGACCGGAGGAGGAAGGCTGCCGCCCTCCGCGCGCGAGGGAGCGGGTCTTCTGGCTGCTTTTGGCCGGCTGCGCCTCGACGATGCTGCTCGCGGTCACCAACCATCTCACGCAGAACGTGGCGTCAATCCCGTTCCTCTGGATCATTCCGCTCAGCCTTTACCTTCTTACCTTCATTCTGTGCTTTGATTATGAGCGGCTCTATCATCGTAAGGTTTATACCTGGCTTTTCGCTCTCGCTCTCGCGGGAATGGCCTATGGCCTGTGGCAGTGGGATTCGCACACCAATCTGAAGTTGATTGTTCCCGCCTTCTCCGCGGGGCTCTTTATTTGCTGCATGTTCTGCCACGGCGAGCTGGTGAAGCGCAAACCCTCTCCCCGATACCTCACTTCGTTTTATCTTATGCTTGCGCTGGGCGGCGCGCTGGGCGGCGCGCTCGTGGGTCTGGCCGCCCCGGGGTTCCTGCCCGGATATTTTGAGCTGCCGCTTGCGCTCATGCTATGCGCAATCCTGATGCTCGCGGTGGTTGAGTTTCGTGCCTGGCGGATCACGACAATGGTTACGTGGGCCGTGGCGATCGGAGTTTTTGCCGCGGGAGGTCACTACGTCTCGTCGTACGCGGAGTCGGCGCGCGTGATGGAGCGGAACTTCTACGGCGGCTTGCGTGTCGATGAGAGTGACACGGGGACCGCCGACGAGTTTCGAGAACTGGTTCATGGGACTGTTACGCACGGCGTGCAGTTTACCGCTCCGGAGCGGCGGCGGGAGAGACTCTCCTATTACAGTGAAGAGTCGGGAGTCGGCCTCGCCGTGGCAGCGCTGCGGCAGTCTCCTCTTCGGGTAGGAGTCATCGGTCTGGGTGTGGGTTCTCTGGCTTCTTATGCGCGGCCCGGCGATGTGTTCCGGTTCTATGAGATCAATCCGCTTGTGGAGAAGCTTGCCCGGCAAGAGTTTACGTATCTCGCGGACTGCCGGGGAAAGGCCGAGGTTGTTCTCGGAGACGGCCGGCTCTCGCTCGAACGCGAGCAACGCCAGGGGTACGACCTCCTCGTGGTAGACGCCTTCTCCGGTGACTCCATTCCCGCGCACCTTCTTACCCAACAGGCGCTGGAGCTTTATTTCCGGCATCTGAAACCCGGCGGCATTCTGGCGCTCCACATCACCAACACGCACATCGATCTCGCTCCGGTCGTGGAAAAGCTAAGCCGGGCGCTCGGCAAGCACGCGGTCATGGTCTCGAATGACGGGGACGAAGACCGGGAAATCTACGAGTCCACATGGGCGCTCGTCTCCTCCAAACCCATCGCATCCCGTGTTCTTCAAGACGTTGCCGGGGAACTCACCTCCCGGCCCGAGCTGCGCGTATGGACGGATGATTATAATAATCTATTCCAGATATTGAAGTAGGGTGGCTGACAAGACTCGCTGAACCGGGCCGCATGGCCGGGCCCCGGTCGAGAATATCCACCATGGTATTTCCTCCTGTTCGCATTCCTTATCAGATGGAGCTGTCACAAGCAAGCCTGGCCAGGCGGTTTCCCCTATGGAATTTGCCTGTAAATTATGTTATTATTGCACCACACCATCGGGGGAAAGGAGTGTGACGCTATGAGACGGGATGTCTGGATATTCTTACTCGCCCTCGGGGTATTGTTCTTCACCTGGCCCATCATGAGCATCTTCAAGGACAGCCTGGCGATCTACCTGTTTGTTATCTGGCTTGTTTTCATTCTGCTCATACTTGTTACCTCGATCTTTTCTCAAAGAGAGGACGACGGAAGCTAATTGTTTTCTCCCTGGATATTGCTTGCGATCATACTCGGCTATCTGCTCCTTCTGTTCTCTATCGCCTATTACGCCGAGCGGAAGGAGCTGCAGGGGAAGAGCCTTGTAGCGAACCCCTACGTTTATTCGCTCTCTCTGGCCGTGTACTGCACCTCCTGGACCTTCTACGGCAGCGTGGGGAAGGCGGCGAACTCCGGCCTGAGCTTTCTCACGATCTACATCGGCCCCACGCTCATGGCGGCGCTGTGGTGGATCGTGCTCCGGAAGATCGTGTACCTTTCCAGGGAGAACCGGATCACCACAATCTCGGACTTCATCTCTTCACGGTACGGCAAGTCCCTCGGTCTCTCGGCATTAGTCACCTTCGTCGCGGTCATCGGCATCACCCCCTATCTCGGGCTCCAGCTCAAGGCCATCATGACGACTTTCACTCTGCTCTCGGGCAAACCGCACAGCAGTAACTTTGAAGGATGGCTCGTCTCGCTGCTGCTCGGTATTTTTGCCGTGATCTTCGGAGCGCGCAGGCTCGATGCGTCGGAGCGCCACGGAGGCCTGGTTTTTGCCATTGCTTTCGAATCGGTGATCAAGCTGATCGCGTTCCTGAGCGTCGGGATATTTGTGACCTACGGACTCTTTAACGGGTTCGGCGATATTTTCGGGAGGATTCAGCAGGGGCCCTATGCGCCGCTTATGACGATCGGCGACGCCTCGCCGGTGAGCTTCCTTGAATGGACCTCGCTTACCTTCTTGTCGATGATGGCCATCATGTTCCTGCCCCGCCAGTTCCACGTGGCCGTGGTGGAGAACTATTCAGCGGACCATATCAAAAAGGCCATGTGGCTTTTCCCGCTCTACCTGTTCCTGATTAATATTTTTGTGCTGCCCATCGCCTACGGAGGACTACTGCTCGGCGACATCCCGTCCACGGCGGACTATTTTGTGCTCACGATCCCTTTGCGCCACGGTTACTCGATTCTGGCGCTCATCGCGTTCATCGGCGGTTTTTCGGCTGCAACCGCCATGATCATCGTGGAATCCGTGGCCCTGAGCACGATGGTGATGAACAGTTTTGTCGTGCCCACGTTCTGGGACCTGCGGGCGTTCAAGAATTTTTCCGTCGTGATGCTGAACATCAAGCGGGTCGTGATCCTCGGGTGCGTGTTCCTTGGATATACGTTCGCCGTGTACATCGGCGATTATTACAGCCTCGCGGACATCGGGCTCAAATCCTTTGAGGCGGTCACCATCTTTGCCCCCTCCTTTCTGCTCGGCCTTTATTGGAAGGGCGGCAACAAGAAGGGGGCGATCGCGGGCATTATCGCGGGTTTCAGCGTCTGGCTCTACACCCTGCTCATACCCGCGCTGATGCGCGCCGGGATCATCACACCGGGTGGCGTCCTGGAAGCGGTTTTCCAGTCGAGGCTGCTGAACCCCACCGCCCTGTTCGGTCTCGAAGGCCTTGACCGCTGGAGCCACTCCCTGTTCTGGGGACTGTTCCTGAACCTCCTGTTCTTTGTCGGGGTCTCGATCTTTACCCGCCAGTCCGACGCTGATAAGCGCCAGGCCATCATTTTTGTGGACTCCTATTCGCCGCTCCAGTTTTCGCAGACCCACCGGCCCGCCGACATCGCGGAGATCGAGGATATCCTCGGCCAGTACATCGGCAGGGCCGAGGCGAGCGAGACCGTGGACGGTTTTCTGAAGAAGCACAACCTCACCCGGCAAGCGGTATCGACCGACTGGCTCCAAAAGCTCAGGCAGGAGGCGGAGCGGATCCTTTCGGGCGCTCTGGGGCCGTCCATCAGCACCCTGGTGTTCCAGAACCGCGGCGCGCTGTCCCATGACGAAGCGCTCCGCATGTCGGATTCCATCCAGCAGATCTCACGAAGCCTGCGGCTTTCGCGGCAGGAGCTATCCGAGGCGAACCGGCAGCTCGCGATGCTGAAGGAGTTTAGCGAGAACATCATTGAAAGCCTTCCCCTGGGTGTGGCAACGCTGGATGAATCGCTGCGGGTCACTTACTGGAACAGCGGCATGGAGATGATCACCGGCGTGGAGAAGTCCGACGCGCTGAATCGGGAAGCCGAGCATCTGCTTACCTGCCTTGAGCCGCGTCTCTTCAATCCCGACGTGCACGAGGGAGAAATTACCTGCAAACGGAGTTTCGATCCGCAGATAATTCTGAAGGGATACATGAGCAAGCTTACGGGGGGCCAGAAGGGGTATGTGCTTGTTCTCGAGGACATCACCGAAAAGAAAAAGATCGAGGAAGAACTCTTCCAGGCCACGAAACACGCGAGCGTGGGCAGGCTTGCCGCCGGCGTGGCGCACGAGATCGGCAACCCGCTGGCGTCCATCTCGTCGCTGGTACAGGAGCTTCAGACCGAGGACGTGCCATCATTTGAGAAGGACTCGCTGAACACCATCAATCAGCACGTACTGCGGATCGCGCGGATCGTGAGGAACCTCGGCGACTTCGCCCGGCTCTATCCGCGCCAGAAGATGCCGACCAGCCTCAGGGATATCCTTGAAACCACGCTCAGTCTTGTTCGGTACGATAAAAACTTCAGGAAGGTCGAGATCCGCACCGCTGTGCAGGATACGCCTCCGATCAAGATCGATCCGGACCAGATCCAGCAGGTGTTCCTGAACCTGATCCTGAACGCGCGGGACGCCATGCCCGACGGCGGTACCCTTGACATCTCGGTGAAGCGGGTGGGCGACCACGTCGAGATGTGCTTCGCGGACACGGGCCATGGCATTGACGCCGAGGTCAGGGACAAGGTCTTCGATCCATTTTTCAGCACCAAGGGGCCGACGAAAGGCACGGGCCTGGGTCTCAGCATCAGTTACAGTATCATCAAGGACCACGGCGGTACGATCGAGATCGATTCGGAAAAGGGCAAGGGGACGCGGTTCACGATCAGAATACCGGTGGAGACGTAGGGTAGGATAGGGTAAGTTCAGAGTTCAAAGTTCAAAGTGCAGAGTGCAAAGTTCAAAGTGCAAAGTGCAAAGTGCAGAGTTCAAAGTTTAAAGTTCAAAGTGCAAAGTGAAATCACGACCAGGGAGCTTGTATGTCCAAAAGCATATTGATCGTTGAAGACGAAGAGACCCTGCGGGAATCCATCAAGCGGATATTCACCAAAGAGGCGTACGCCGTGGATGGCGCGGAGTCCGCGGAGAAGGGCCTCGCCCTTCTTGAGACGAACGCGTACGACGTGATCCTGACGGACATCATCCTGCCCGGCATGGACGGGATCGAGCTGCTCGCCAGGGTGCGTGAGCGGGTCCCGGACCAGATCGTCATCGTGGTCACGGCCTACGCCTCGCTCGATACGTCGGTCAAGGCGCTCCGGGCGGGGGCCTACGACTACATCATGAAGCCGATCATGCACGAGGAGATCAAGCAGATCGTCCGGAACGCGCTCCGGCAGAAAAGTCTCCAGGCCGAGAATGCGCTGCTCAAGCGGGAACTCGGCAAGGACTATGACTTCAGCAGCATTATCGGCGAAAGCCCGGCGCTCAAGGTCATCCTCGACGAGGTCAGGAAGATCACGGACACCAAAAGCAACGTATTGCTGCTCGGCGAGACCGGCACCGGCAAGGAGCTCTTTGCCCGGGTCATCCACCACAACAGCTCCCGCCGCGACATGCCTTTCGTGCCGATCAACTGCTCCGCGATACCGGAAAACCTGCTCGAAACCGAGCTCTTCGGCCACATGCGAGGAGCTTTTACCGGCGCCGTGGCCACCAAGAAAGGCATTCTTGAGGAAGCCGAGGGCGGCACGGTCTTCCTTGACGAGATCGGCGACATGAGCTTCCCGCTTCAGGCGAAACTGCTCCGGGTCATCGAGGACCAGGTGATCCGGCCCGTGGGCAGCACCAAGGGCAGCAAGGTGGACATCCGGTTTGTCACGGCGACGAACAAAGACCTGAAAGCGGCGATAAAGCAGAACGCATTCCGCGAGGACCTTTATTACCGGATCAATGTGATCTCGCTCCAGATCCCGCCGCTCAGGGAACGGAAGGAAGACATCGAAGCGCTCGCAAAACACTATCTTGCGCGGTATTCGCGGGAGATCGGAAAACGGGTGAAGGAACTCGCGCCCGAGACGCTGGATATAATGATGAGCTACGAGTGGGCCGGAAACGTGCGCGAGCTCCAAAATGTGATTGAGCGGGCCATTCTGATCTCCGACGGCGACCTGATCAGGCCTGAACATCTGCCCGTCGGCCTGAAGGCGGCGGAAGCGTTCGGTC
>JANONA010000234.1:0-2282 GCA_031420575.1 Nitrospirota bacterium
CCGCAACATCATAACCTCGTCAATGCTCAGGATTTTTTCCAGGTAATTGATCTGCTCTTCCGAAAGAGGATATTTACGCTTACCACTCTTGAACTTTGCATGCGAAGGTGAAAGGAAAAAACCCCTTACTTCCGCCGGGACTTTTTCCTGGTGGGCCGCAAGAATGAGCATGGCCTTGTCCAGATTCAGCTTATTCGCGATAATAATAAGCGTGGTGTCCTTCGGGATATGCCCCTTATTGATCGTGACCCGCAGAAGTTCCGGGCTGATGCCGAGCACCTTCGAGGCGTCTTTGAGATTTTTGAAGCTTTTTTTTTCAAGCGCCTGCCTGATCATATCGGATATCTTCATTTACACCCTCCTCACATGGTTTCACTGCGCCTGCTATCCAACAATTTTTATTCCCCGAGCGACATACTGAATACCGGAAGCCAGCGTGAAACCGGCTGTCGCCCAGTGAATGACCTGCATCCACGGCATTTCGACGCTGAAAATCCTCAAAACCAATGAAAGCGTCACCACGAGGAGTTGAACAACCGTTGTGGCCTTTCCAAAGATCGAAGGCCGGGCCTTCAACTCGTGTCCCGTAAAATAGATAACGAGGCTGCCGAGCGCCAGGATCACGTCCCGGCTCACCACTATAATAACGAGCCATACCGGCAGCATCCCGAGCAGCGCCAGGGTCACGAACGCGGAGACGATAAGGAGCTTGTCCGCCATAGGGTCGAGAAACGCGCCAAGCTCCGTCTTGGTCTTGGTAAGGCGGGCAATCATTCCGTCAAGCGCATCGGTCACGCAGGCGACGACAAAGACGACAAGAGCTTCCCGGTAGTAGCCGTAAATCATGAGGTTGATGAAAAAAGGGATTAGTACGATTCTCAGCAGTGTAATATAGTTGGGAAGGTTCATCATCACCCCGCTCGTTCATGTCACAACTGGCCACATAGTAAACATATTTATTTGCGATGTCAACCTTTTCTTTTTGTTCACATTTGTTCTTGTATCGAGCGTGATCAGCAACGGATATACCGCGAGAGAGGGGAAGAGATTACGTGGAGCCGGCGAGTGGGATTGAACCACCGACCTGCTGATTACGAATCAGCTGCTCTACCACTGAGCTACGCCGGCATAACGGATTGATTGGCGTGAAACGGAGGCTATTTATACCCTATTACAGCTTTTACTGTCAAGAGAATCTTTCGGCGGCTCTGTTTCGCGCGCTTCAAAGATTTTTTATTCAAGAACAACAATCGGTGAAAGGCCTGCCTTCGCGTGGAGCTCTTTCCGCAGTTTTTCCGCCGCCGACTTGTTCGAGAAACTGCCGAGTCTCACCCGGTGCCAGGTCCCCTTGTCCGGCAGTTGGGACGAGACGACAAATGCCGCATACCCCCGCTTCTTCAGCATCTTCACCTCATCCTCGGCAATTTCCTTCTCCTGATACGATGCGATCTGGACGGTATAACGCGGTTTCGTACCGGAAGATGCCGTTGCAGGCTCTTTCTTCGTCGCTGGCCGCGGTTGCTCCGATGCCGCGTGTTTGGGCTTCACCGGCGAGGACGCTTCTTTTTCAAGTTTAATTTCTATCCGCTTTTCCTTTGGCGAGGATTGAACGGGGCTTGTCTTGTGAGACTCAATCGCGGCCTGCTGCTTCTCGGGTTTATTCTCCTCTTTCGCGGGCTTGGGTTTGAGGTCGATTGAAACCGTCTTTTCGTTTTTGTCGGTCAGTGTCTTGTAGAACGTAAACTCTTCCTGCTTCCGATGAGCGCTCGAAGCCGGCTCGGGAAGCGGCGGTGCGAGCTGTCCCGACGCCGCGGACTTGCTCTGGTATTTTCCCACGTAGTATCCTAAAAAAAAGAAGCCCACCATGAGGATCACTCCCGCGGGGATAATGAAAAGCTTGGATATGATGCCGCCTCGTTCATTTTTCATAATAACCGTCCTTAGACTTACCTTTCTTAACAAATAAACATCGCGTCCCCATAGCTGTAAAACCGGTACTTCTCCGCTACCGCCGTACGATAGGCCGACAGGGCCTGTTCCCTGCCCGCAAAGGCCGCGACCAGCATGAGCAGCGTCGACTTCGGCAGATGAAAATTGGTGATGAAGCCATCCGTTACTTTGAAGCGATACCCCGGGTAGATAAACAAGCCGGAGCTTCCCTCGCCGGCAATGACCATACCGTCGGCGCGGGACGCGGTCTCGATCGTTCGCACGCTCGTGGTCCCCACGGCGATCACCCGTCTGCCTTCGGCCTTTGCGCGGTTGATGCTTGCCGCTGAGTC
>JANONA010000235.1:0-4095 GCA_031420575.1 Nitrospirota bacterium
GCTCACGATGTCCGGCAGCCGTTTTTTCCTCGCGAGAATGACCGTAAGGGGTCCGGGCCAGAAGCGCTTGATCAGCCTTGCCGCCTTCTTTGAAGGCTTTTTAGCCAGAAGACTCAGGTCGTTCACCTTGGCGATGTGGACAATGAGCGGGTTGTCCCGCGGCCTTCCCTTGGCAACAAATACCTTTTGCACCGCCTTGGGATTAAAGGCGTCGGCTGCAAGGCCATAGACGGTCTCGGTGGGGAACGCCACAATGCCGCCTGCCCGAAGAACAGCGGCAGCGCGCCTGATCTTGTCCGGCTCAGGCCGCAGCCGGTTTACCTTCACGATCATCGCCTTCATGGGGTTTGCTCTGGCACTACTTCACATTCCTTTGCCCTGTTCTTCGCTGCTTCAGCATTCGCATTTTTTACAAGGTTCACGGCGGTAACTTTGTACTCCGGCGTCTTGGCCACAGGATCGAGAGCATTGTTCGTCAACAGATTGATCGGGGACGCGCAAAAGTGAAAGGGCGCGAATACAATTCCCGGCATAACGTTTTCCGTCATCCTCACCGTAACCGCCACGCTTCCGCGCCGCGAAGCAACCTCAACCTCATCGCCCGCCCCGGCAAAACCGACCCGCCGCGCCGCCGGTGTTTTTCCGAGCACTTTCGCAGGCGCGCGTTCAGCGCCGCCTGAAAGCGCCGCTTCGCGGCCATATCCATGAGGACCCGCTCCTTCTGGAACTGGCCGGGCTGATATTTCGCGATCTTGAGCTGTTCACGCCGGCGGTCCCCCGGATTCTGCCCGCCATGATGGCGTCGTTCAGGGGGCGGAAGGACTTTTTAAAGCGCCCGCCCAACATATAGCTGAAGTACTCCCGGGAAAACCCCACCACGGCCTTTTGGGGCTTCAGGTCCTTAATGGGCGCCCCCCGGCCTGTCCGGTCGGCGTAATTCCTTGTCCCGGATCTCGAAATCCTTGGTCTCCCCCCGCGCAACAGCGCGCAGGGTGAGCACCAGGTCCCGGGCGTGATCCGAGTGGGCCGCTGCTCCGCCCGCCACCATCCGCAGGAAGTTTCTTGCAACGACCACGTCCGTTCCCGCGCCGCAGACCCCCACGGCCTCTCCAGTGCCGTTGCCCACAAGCCTGCAGGGGCCGATATGGCATATTCTACAACAGGCGCCCTTCTGCCCGATGGGACAGGGTTTCATCTTCGCCGCCCTGTCGAAAATTGTTTCGTAATTGCAGTCCAAAGCCCATTTGGCGATTGACTCGGCTACGTCATCCGTCATTCTTCTCATGCTTCCCATGAACATTCCTCCGGCTCGCTTGCTGATCAGATATGCTGAAACCTGTACTATTTCATGTATATTTTGACGAGGCCCGCGGGCTCATTCCGTTTTTTTACTTAACCAGCACGGGCATTCCGAACAGGGGCCAGATGGTAAGAATTGCCGCGGCAAGAACGATCAGCAGTATTATGCTGAGCGGCACGCCGTGCTTGAAAAATTCCCCTGTGCTGAACTGCCTTGACCCATAGGCAATGGCATTGGGCGCAGCGCCGATGAGCAGCATAAAAGGCATGCCGGCGGCCACCAGCGACGCGTAAAACACCACGTCAGGCGCTACTCCCAGGTATTTTGCGACAACGAGCGCAACGGGCAGGACAATGGCTATGGCAGCGACGTTCATAATGAAGTTCGTCATGATCAGAACCAGCGTCGCGATACTCATGACAAAAAGCAGCCACGGCGCATCCGTGAACAGGGCGAGCCAGTTCACGGCCATCCACTGGGCGGCCCCGGTCTTCCAGAGGCAGAAACCGATGCTCATGGCGCCGCTGAACAGCAGGATGATGTTCCAGGGTATATCTTCCAGCTCCTTGACGGTAAGTATCTTGAACACAAAAAACAGAAGGGTCGAAACGAGGATTATGGCCGACCGGTCAATGGCCTTCAGCGCCGGCACAAAGGCCTGAAGGGACATGACGGCAATGACCATGAGGACAAAGGCGATCACGAATTTTTCATCCCTCGTAACAGGGCCGATCTCCCGGGACAGACCCTTCACCCGCTCTTTCAGCCCCGGAATGACCTCCTTTTCCGGCTTGAGGAAGACCATTAAATAACCCCAGATGATCAGCACCATGATCCAGCCCACCAGAAACATATACAGGCTGAGCTCAAAGAAACCGACGTCCCTGCCGGTGAACTCCTTGAACATACTGGCCGCTGCGGGGCCCCGTGCCGACCCGAGAAACGTGACGATGCTTCCGGCGCCCGCGGCATAGGCCATGCCTATGAAAAGGGACTTCCCGAATTTCGTCTGACCGCCCCCGTCTCCATAAAGCGCATGGATCGCGAGCAGTATGGGAAAAACCGTGGCCGCCGCGGCCGTATGGGCCATCACATGGGACAGACCGGCCACCAGAACAAGCGAACCGAGAAGTATCATGCCAGTCCGCTCTCCCACCACCCCCAACATTCCATAGGCCAGCCGCTTGGTAAGCCCGGATTTCGTAAAGGCCGCTCCGATCACCACGGAACCGAAAATAAACATGACCGACGGGTCCATGAAGTCCCGAAAAGCGTCCTTTGCCGACCGAATGAAAAAAAGCGCCTGAAATACCCCGATGGCGATGCTCGTGACGCCTATCGGGATCACCTCAAAGACCCACCAGATGCCGGCCATGAGGAACAGACCGATGGCGGCCTTGCCTTCCCGCGACAGGGCAAAGGCCTTGCCCGCGGGGTCCACTGCGTCATCCCAGGGGGGCATGAAATAAATGGCCAGAAATACCCCCAGGCCCAGCAGAAGAAAGAATATTCGTTTCCAGTCCACGGGTATGGTGAACGTTTTAATTTTCATGAAGCGAGATTGGTCCTGCTCCGCCTCAACCGGCTTTTGCGTCATGACAACCCCTCTCTGATTACGATATTCGTTGCGTCCGAAACCGCAGTAACCGCGCGCGAACAACCGAATGCTCATGGACGAATTCGCGGTCCGGCTGTTGTGTCAATGTGTGTTCAAGGCCGCCGCTCTTCAGGCGGATTCACAAAAATGCAGCATTTTTCAACTATGGTCGCGAGACGGATTACCCCGCAAACCAGACTGCCCTCGAGGACGGGAAGAACATTCACATTGTCCTGCAGCATCAGGTAGAGCGCCTCCGCAACGGGCGCGTCGGCGTTCACCGTAGTTTTTACCGGGATCAATATTTCGCTCAGGGATTTTTCCGACCTTTTTGCGCATTCATCGAAAAACGTCGGCCCCCAGAGGAACGCAAGCTCCGCGTTGTTCGACACGGCATATCCTTCATACCCCGGCGGCGAAGCATGTCGCAAATGTTCCGGCATCATGGCCCGGAGCAGGTCCCGCAGCGCAAATACCGAGACCAGTTGAAATTTTTCGTCGAACACAAGGATATGATAGAATCCCTTGTCAATATACTTTTTTATTTCAGCAAGAGCTTCGCCGACCGTGAAAGTATGAGGAATCCTGGGATGATCCTCGACCGCCACAAGCAGATCACGGACTTTAAATTCGTTAGACATACGCAACTCCTCTCGTTGACTTTGTCCCTCCCGGGCGCTTCTCTCTGCCGCTCCAGGGCCTCTTATAAAACAGGAAATCTCCGGCTCAAGGCTTGTATTCGGGATGCCGCGACTCGGCCAGGGCCCTGATCCGGTCGTCAAGGTCGGGATGAGTGGCAAAAAGCGCGGCAAGGCCGCCTCTCTTTTTCCCGGAGATGCCGAAGGCCGCCATCTCGTCGGGAAGATGAGGCAGGCGTACCGAGGCCTTCAGCGCCTCGAGCGCGCTCATCATGGGTTTCTTGCCCACCATGCTTGCGGCGCTGCTGTCGGCGCGGTATTCCCGCTTGCGTGAGAACCATAAGACTACGACGGACGCGAGCGCCGCGAGCAGCAGCTCGGCCACGATCGAGGTGATCCAGAAGGCCGGTCCATGCCCCCGCTCGTTCTTGAACACAATCCGGTCCACGGCATGGCCGAGTACGCGGGAAAGAAATATCACAAAGGTGTTCACCACACCCTGCATGAGGGCAAGAGTGATCATGTCGCCGTTCGCAACGTGGCCGATCTCATGGGCCAGC
>JANONA010000236.1:0-2863 GCA_031420575.1 Nitrospirota bacterium
AGACGGGCTTCTTCTCATTGCCGCGCGACGTGATGTGATACACCGCGCCGGGGTATTCTATGCGGAGGGGGCGTGACATGAACGAAGAATATCAGAAGGAATGGAAAAAGTCAAGCCGCAAGACTTGACCCTAAAAGTTCTAAAAGTTCTGTTGTAACAGTTTAGCCCTTTTTAGGTTTTTTTAAGCAGACGCTCACATCGTTCTTGACATGTGGGCATTTTTTTGGTAGAATAATAGGAGTATATATACTCATGCAAGAAGGAGGCCAAAACCATGAAACGAATCGATCTTTTAAGGAAACAGCAGGCCCGGCTCAGTGAGGACATTGCGGCGATGCTCGACAGCTTCCTGATCGGCACTGTCGCCAAGTCACCTTCAATGTCCGGCCACAATCTGACGGCCAAGGTCGAGGGAAAGACCGTTACTCTCTACGTCCGGAAGGACATCGCCCCCATGGCGACGGAAATGAGCTTACGGTATAAAAAACTCTGGGCGCTGGTCCAGAAGCTCTCCAAGGTGAATTGGGAGATACTGAACCTGGAGAACAAGTAAGCATGGCCCGTCTTACCTGGCCTCCCCCTGACTTAGTCTGTCTCTACGAGCATAACTGCCCTTATCTGGATGGTCTGTCCACGAAATGGGTCCTGAGCGAGTACCGGCGAGCGGATGATGTGCGTCATGAATACCTGCGGATCATCGACAACTTCCGGGAGGCGGTGGAGGAACTGGACGGGCAGAAACGGGTACTGGAGCGAAAACTTGCGGAGGTAAATGCAAAGTATCAGGCCCTGCACCGGAAACAGTTCAAGCCGAATAACCAAAAGGACGGGGTGGAAGGCGGTCAGGAGGAGGAAAAGCAGGGCAAGCGAGGAAAGAAACGGAAAAAACGCGGTGCGCCGGTGGGGCATCCGGCGTGGACGAGGCCGACGCCGACACGGATCGATCAGACGATCCAAGTGCCGGCGCCCGTGGTCTGTCCCCACTGCGGTTCAGATGATTTGAGGCCAGAGAAAACGTTTCACGAGCATATCCAGGAGGACATCGTCCTCAAACCACAAACAGTGGTCACGAAGTATGTGCATGAGGAGGCATTTTGCCCTTGCTGCCGCAGGTCTGTCGTGGCGGCGGGACCGGATGAAATCCCGAATGCTTTGATCGGGCCGGTTGCCAAGTCAACTGCCAGCTATCTGCGTTACGATATCGGCATTTCCTATCGTAAGGTGCGGCGGATATTTGAAGACTTGTTCGGGCTTTCCTGTGTTCCCGCTTCGTTCGTGGGCTTTGACCGAAGGGCGGCAAAACGGGGTGAGCCGCTGTATAAGGATATTCGTGATAAAATAAGGGCTTCGGACATCGTGCATGCCGATGAGACCTCCTGGAGAAACGACGGGCTGGGACATTATGTCTGGTTTGCCGGTAATGATGATCTTGCCTTCTTCCACATCGACCGGCATCGGTCGGCGGACGCGGCCAAGGCGGTCTTTGGGGATGATTTCTCGGGAAACCTGGTGCGCGACCGGTACAGCGCATATAACGGGATCGGCAGCGATTGGCAGGCCTGCCTGGCCCATATCATCACCAATGCCAAAGCGGTCCGCACGGAGCATGCGCTGTTGCCGATCCGGGAACAGGACCGCCGCGTCACGATCTTCTGCGATCAGGTCACGGACCTCTGCGCCCGTGCCTGCGACATCGGTCAGAAACTGAAAGCAGGTGAACTCTCCTGGAACGATACGGCGCCCATCGAAACGCAGTTCGTAAAGGAGTTGGACCGCATTTGCAAGCGGCTGATACCCTTCAAGCCTGCGGAAAACCTTCGGAGCTTCCTGGCAGGTCCCGAGCAGAAGCATCTATTTACCTTCCTGCGCATTCCCGGCATGGCGCCCACGAATAATCACGCGGAGCAGTCGCTTCGGCATATGGTTATTTTCCGGAAGATATGCTTCGGGACGCGGTCGGATACGGGAATTAAAACGCATAGCATTCTGCCCACGCTTGTGCAGACTGCCAAGAGGCAAGGCGTTCATCCTCGGGAATTCCTGCAGACCCTTCACACTGCCGATGCCGCCACGGCGCAGGCGGCCCTCTATAACAATTCATCTTAACAGAAAAGACACGGAAGAGTATAATCGAACTTGTATTTTTGACGCATGCGTCTGCGTTCAGGGACGTGCTATGTCTTCGTGCCGCTCATGCTGCGTGGAAAGGGCTAAACTGTTACTGGTTCCACTGCACAAACATGGCTTAATATGCAGACGACCTATGATTTGTGGCTGCTTAAAGACAAGCGCAAGGCGCTGAAGGCCGCATTGCGGAAAGCGGCATAGTGGTTTTGCCCAATCGCGTCTCATCCAATGATAACTCTCACGACTGATAATGCCACGCACTATCTTAGCCTTTCATCATCACCCAGCACAGAGTGATTTCTAAACCACTTTGCGAGCCACTTTAAAATCCCTTTTTTATCTTTTACAAAAAATGACGCAATTATTACACCCAACCCTCCTGATATAGCACCAAATATTCCTCCGACGACCAGAGCTATCGGCCACATTGATGCGCCGCCACCCATATAGGGCAGGACAAATTCAGCAATAAGTACAAATGCAGGCACGACGCAAAAAGCCAACAGCCACGCAACAAAAAGCTTCATTCCGCGAAGGCGAAGAACTAATCCGACGACAAAGGCTGCGAATATGGCAATAATGGCGGGCATAGATCACCTCTCAGGAATATGCTTTTGTCCAAGGTCAAAATCTAAAATCAACAAGTTATTGATGGGACGGAACCTGTTATATACATATATATGAAAGCATATACAGGTATATAGAACCATCTACCTGTATATAACAGGCTTTCATA
>JANONA010000237.1:0-6432 GCA_031420575.1 Nitrospirota bacterium
AGTGAAGACTGACGCCAAAACCGAATGAAACTGCGGGAATGGTGAGGATGAAGATAACGGAAAGGCTTGACGAGTAACGTCCCGTTACTCGCCCTGAGATAGTTTTTTCTCTTGACAGTGCCCTTTAAATGGGTGACCCTAAGAAGTTCCCGAGGTAGAAAAAATCTTCAAATTACTGACAACGTCCGGGTAGAATAGCAATTTTCAAGTCTGACCCCAATAGCCACCCAAAGGAGTTGCTGCCGGCCTCGTACATAAAGCGGTCGAATTCGACCGCTTTAAAATCAGGGTTGTGCAACTGCTCCCAGAGACCGATGAACTCAATAGTCGTCCGGTTTCGCAGCCAGTTTTTGATTAAATCAATGGGTTCATTCGGGTTTTTGTAGCGGGCAATATCGGTCAGCGAGATGTAATCTTCCCGCTCTTTGCGGGAAACCGTTATTTCGCTCCCTTTAACACTGATGGTTCTTGTCGTTGTCATTTTTCCCTTCCTCCTCGGCTATTTCGTCATCAGTCAGGTTGTAGTGCTGGTAGACGAGGCCATGGTAATAAGGTTATTGGTATGCCAGGGTGTGGATGGGTCATTTATTGGTTTCACTTTTTTATATCCGACATGCCAACAGCTCTTACTGCGTATTTTATTCCGCAATCCGAAATATGTAATCCGCAATCAGAATGCCGCCTTTTCATATCTCACAGAATCAATTCGATGCCGCGTGCAAGGAAACAGGCCTTTGATCCATTTCGCCGCAATGCACCCTGAGAACGAACGTCGAAATATTTCTCAAAATACTGCTACGCAACGGGTGCAACTACGTCCCCCACGTCCTCCTGCACCGTGCAAAATATTATGCTAAATGCCCTCTTTTCAGCGGACAGCCAACATAGGTGCTAATCTAAAACACTAAAACCAATTTCCCGAAGGTAGTTATACGTCGAGTCATAAAATGCAGGATTTCGAGTTTTGTCCTCGACATCTCCAGTGGGTACAACAATAACCATCCCTTGACGAGCACGCGTCAAAAGAACGCGATATGCATTTTTTTGATACGCCTTTCGCTCTTCCTTGTTGATATTATTCCAGCGACTACCACAGAACGACCGATGCTCCCACCCGCTTTGTGAATATCTGAAATCTGCATCCCATGTTACACAAGTCCAATCAAGTTCGAGACCCTGTATGTGAAACTCAGTTGCTACGTCTTCAAGATAATACGATGAACGCACATCCTCTTTTCCATCAAGAAACCAGTGAATTGGATCCATAGGTGACCGGACATCAATCGCGTGTGGCTTAAGGCGCTCTGCTTGCGATGATACGACAATGCCATATCGTTCAGAACCTCGAGCTTGGGTTTTTAACCATTGCTTCGCTTTCGCGAGATCCCTCGTTATAACGATTGGGTACTTCTCTCGCACGTTATCTAATGTTTTTTGAGCCTCATGGACTTCAAGATCAAGAAGTTGTTTTATTAAAAGCGAAACGTGTTCTGCACGAAATGAGCGCATTGAGACCGCCAGATGCAGCTCTTCATTCTTGAAAACATTTTGCCGCGCAGAAAGACTTTGAAGAGCACCACCAGCAACATATTCGCTATCTGTAAGGCGTGCCGATATATAAACATGCCACTCTGGAAATGAGCGATTTAACGATTCAATCCATTCACTGATACCAGCTTCTCCAGTGTTTATTTCTTGACCGCCTCCAACGAGGCAAACAATAACCGCCCAGTCAGGGTGTCGGTCCATGCAAGATATAAGAAATTCTGGCTCTGATTGCTTAAACCCGGGACTATTCTTTTTTCTTTTCATGAAGGAGGCCGTTTGTTCTAAGTTCCAAGCGCGTTGTGCTTCGTCGAAAAGAGCAACATGTTCTTTAGGCGCCGTCTTGTCGCGAAGGTGGTACTCATCACGAAATTCATGCACGATCTGAACAAAAGCCTTAACATCACTTCGCGCTTTACCAATTTTTATTTTATCGCCAGCTTCGCAACTCCGCCTCACTCTATCCCGTGCAAGCGCTTCACAGAGAATTTTAACTAGGGGTCCATTGCCAGACAAATAGACACTGTATAAATCATCAGCCGGGTTAATGTGCCTAGTCGCGACGTTTAAGCCCACCAGTGTCTTTCCAGCACCAGGTACGCCTGTTACAAAGCAGATAGATTTGTACGACTGCTCTCTGGAACTGCGAATGATATCTGCTATTGCTTCCGAAGTTTGACTCAAATTAATCGCATTCGCATCACTGCGTGATATTTCTTTCACAGAATGATCGTTGTACAGGGCCAATGCTGCTTCAATAATCGTAGGTGTTGGGCAATATCGACCACCCTCCCATTCCGTGCGATCAATGTGGTCACCATCGACGAGCGCGAGCACACTATCAACAACTCCTCGAAGCATCGATACATTTGTAGTAATGGGAAAAAATAGATTATCGTCATGAGGAGTGAGCATAATAACAGGCGCGAAGCTCAGCGCTTCTGTCGCGATAAGAATAGGTGCAATAAATCGCTTATGACTCGTTTCATGGAAGTTTTTAAGGTCAAGCGCGTAGTCCCAAACTTGGTCGATTCCATATGCATTGAATTCTCGCTCGCCAACCTTAAACTCTATCACTAGAATCGCGGCACCGATTAGCAATACCACGTCAATACGCCTTCCCATACGGGGGATGGCATACTCAAAATATATAGCGCCTTGATAAGGCAATAGTATTTGCTGCAAAATCTCGACTTGCAATAGCCAAGCATGTGTTTGCGTTTGGAGCACGGCAAAACTACTGTCTCGTGTAAGCTGTCCTATAATTTCATCGGCAGATGAGCTTAGAAAACTTGATATTGAGTCAGAATAATAAGAGCGGCGCATATTTAAGTTGGCCTCGTGTGGATTTAGCGGAAGACTGTCTCTATCTATGTTCCCCGTTCAAAAAATCTCAAAGGACCGCCCATGTTTTGCAGCTTGACATTCCTCATTTTCAGTCTCCAATCGAGGGGACCTCATAGGGCCAAGTCTTTTTCCGTGCATTTTGCAATCAAAGCATAAATCCCTTTAGTCATCATACGTCTTCAACAACTCTTCCCAAGACATTCTCCCGATGCCCCCAAGATACTCCTGCCCCGGCTAGCGCGCTTATGCAATGGCGTCATGATCCTTCTCCCTCCAGCAGTTTTATGATTTCCTCCGGACTAGGGAGCTGGCCTTTTAATTCCTTCGGCAATCGCTTGAACACTTGATATGTCGCAACCCCGATGGGCTTTTTTGCAGTGTGAAGGGCATACTCCACAATGGTGCGGTTCTTTTCCTTGCAGAGAATTATCCCGATAGAGGGCTTCTCGCCCTTCTCGCGCACCTGCCGGTCCAGCGCAGTCAGGTAGAACTGCATCTTGCCAACAAATTCCGGTTGGAACTCGCCAACCTTGAGCTCGACCGCCACAAGGCACCGCAGCCGCCGATGAAAGAGCAGCAGATCGACGAAGTATTCCTTGCCCTCAACCTCGAGCCGGAACTGACTGCCAACGAAAGCGAACAACCCGCCCATGGCGCGCAGGAACTGCTCCACCCTGGCCACGAGCGCCCGCTCCAGCTCGCGCTCCGCATGCTCCTCGCCCAGTTCAAGGAAGTCAAACGTGTACTCATCCTTGACGGCCAGTTTTGCCTGTGCCCGAAGGCCCGGCGTAAGCGTTTTATTGAAATTCGTCTGCCCCAGCAGCGTTTTTTCGTAGCTCTGGTTCGCGATCTGGTTCATGAGAACGCTCTTCGTCCATCCGAACTTCTTCGTCATGCGGATATAGAATTCGCGTTCAAGCGGATCTTTGCATTTACCCAGTATCACCAGATGTTTAGTCCAGCTGATTTCTCCAACCAGTGGTTGGAGTTTTTCGTTGCCAAGGTACGCAAGATAGAACTGCCGCATATACCACAGGTTTTGGACCGAAAATCCGCCGACGCCCGGAAATTCCATGCGCAGGTCCGCAGCAAGGCGCTCAACCACCGCCTTGCCCCACGACCTGCCTTCCTGCTGCCCAACGATCATTCTGCCGATGTCCCAATAAAGCCCAATAAGTTCTTTGTTGACAGCTCGCAGCGCGGCATATTGTGCCGCACGCACACGCTCCTTTACTTCTTTCAGAAGCGCGGTGTAGTCCTGCGGAATCGTTTGAATCTCTTTCGCCATCAATCCGCTCCTAAATATCCTGTGCTTTACTGCTCGTGCTCATACGGTCAAGTTTCTTAATGTCTTCTTCCGGCGGCAGGTTTTCAGGCTCTATCCCACTCTTGGCCAACAGGTTACGCACATCGGTGTTATTCTTCACGTGCTCGAACGTAATACCGCTTTCGCCCCCTGGTCCTTTTTAGTTACATTAAAATTAGTGATTTCGGTGGCCAGATCCTTTGCCTTGATGGTGATAGTCGGCAGGAAATCGGCAAGCGGCCCGTTGTCGGGAATCCCCATCTTCTTTTTCATCTGCATTGTCGTATGACCGCCGAACAGCGCTTGATCACCTTTGCTCCGTATGCGCCCGAATCCTTGGCCAATTCGATCATTTTGTTGACGTCAACAAAATGATCGGCAGCGCTCTGACCCGCATTTTTACATGCTATTTTTGCCTTGTCAACAACCTGTACGAAGTTGCGCCATTCGCTGTACTCCAATAGAACCTGAAGATCTCTTGCAAGCCAGTATTCAACACCGTCCTGTTCATAGGCCGATTCTCCGAATGTTTTGCTCAGCGATATGATAATCTCTTGCTTCATGAAATATTTCCTCATAAAAAATTACAGGAAGCCTACAATCGAGGTCCTTGAATCGTCACTCTCAATCCAATGTCGAATACTTCTTGGCAGACCCCTTCGCCTTCTCCACAGGATACTTCGCCTCGTTCAGCGCGATCTTCTTCTCCACTTCCGAAAGCAAGTCGATCTGATATTCCTCACTGAGATAGGTGAGGAAGATGAATATATCGGCCAGTTCTTCTTTTACATTCTTGAGTTCTTCCGCGGTGAGATTGCGGCACTGCTCCGTGGTCTTCCAGAGGAAGTTTTCAAGCAGCTCCCCCGCTTCAATGGAAAGGGCTTCGGCGAGGTTCTTGGGATCGTGGAATTGCGCCCAGTCACGCTCGTTTCGGAATGAGATGATCTTTTTCTGGATTGCTGCTAAATCAACCATGCCACTCCCCGCGCACATACTTCCACAAATATTTCAAGACTTTACTATATGTGGCTGCAAAAGTCCAGAGGAGAGATGGTGATATTTGTTTGCGATAGACATCTGAGGGACATAACGTTGTTACTTACGTTGCGTTGTGAAGCATTTTAAACATTCCAACAAATGCAAACTTCGGGGCGTAGTTACTTACGTTGCATAACTGTCATCTTCCTTGCTTGCGCATAGCTTCAGAGGTCCAAGCCGGTTGCCGCGGCGGTCATGGTAAAATCCTTTACTCGCCGCCGCGAATGCGGACCTTGTTTTCTTCGACAATCCATAGGTGATGTTTGAGGGGCTCACGGTCAAGAAGTGAAGTAATATGACGGATTATGCTTATGATATGCGGTTTGGACTGGTTCGCTACCCTCAGCACAATGATACCCTCGTTCTCATGCGGTGGATAGGTCCGGATATCGGAGAAGTCCAGGTCGAGCGTTATTAAGACCCGGTGTTCGCGACGGCATACGTCGAGCAGTGCAGGGTCTTCCGCGCCTTGAAGGCGCTGATCAATGACCGTTTTCGCGTCGTGGCCAGCCTGGGTGAGCAATACGGCGCTCTCAACAGGAAGATTTTCATCGATTTTAAAAAGCATGGCGCTTATGCGGGAACCAATATCAGCCGCTCACGGCTAAGTTCGGCGGCGTATGCGATGGCGGCCTTGATATCTTCAGATTTTAGCGAAGGATAACTTTTGAGAATCTCCTGCTCAATTACTCCTTCCGCAAGGTTATCCAGAATAACGGAAACCATGATACGAGTTCCTTTTATGCACGCTTTACCATGGCAAATCATCGGGTCAACGATTACCCCCTGTTTCCAGTCCATAGACGCCTCCTCTCTCTGCTGTGAACCGCTGCTGACAGCTACATTAATTAGTGCATGGAACCTTCAGCTGCCATCTTCAAGATTAGACTTTGAATCGAGCTCGCGAAGGATTTCGCGCGCCCACGGATTGACAATGATTGACGGCGACAATTTCTTCGCGCAGCCGCCGCATCAGATCCTGGCGCGCCTGCTCGGCCCGCCGGTTCGCCTCGGCCGCGACCAAATTCATTAAGGTTTCCAACTGTTCATCCGTTGGTTCGTGCTGAATGTCGTTCAGATCAAAATGGTCTCTTTGCATGGCGCAATCCTCCAACTTTGGGAACGTAGTGGCCCGGATGAACTTACCATTTAACGCCGTCTCCGAGACATTGCTTCCTGCGTTGCTTCGAGTGCAG
>JANONA010000238.1:0-3301 GCA_031420575.1 Nitrospirota bacterium
TATCAAGGTGGAGAACAATATCATCACGGACGCCAAGTTCAAGACCTTCGGCTGCGGCGCGGCGATCGCCACGAGCAGCATGGTAACGGACCTGGTGAAGGGAAAGACCATCGATGAGGCGCTCACGATATCGAACGCGGCTGTGGCTGAGGCCTTGGGAGGTTTGCCCAAGGTAAAAATGCATTGCTCGGTCCTGGCTGAACAGGCGCTCAGGTCAGCGCTCGATGATTACTACAAGAAGCAGGGCAAACCTTCTCCGGTGAAGATATCCGCTGACGCCGGACATGAGCACGAGATGGAGTAGGAAGAACAAACCCTAAATTCGAAAAAAGTAAGCCGAACACCCATCCTACTACATCGGCGTCAGCCTCACGGAACCGCCTGCTTTGTACTCAGAGTACGCGGCAAAGGGCATGCGCCTCTCCCTGATCCTCACGATCACAATGGGCCACTTGCAGGACGCCTTCCTCATCAGTACCGTTGCGCCGGCTACGGACTCGGAACGGCGGAGAAATTCAAATCCGCGAAAGGTCTAAAGACGCTTTTTATCGGGAGAGGGATTACAATTACCATGAAGAAACAAGTAGAGTATCTTCAGAGGTTGTTTTACGATATTTGGAATGATTTTGGAACCGTCTATCTCCTCGTGAAATATTCAAGCAAAACAATTATCGGCAAACGCGGCTTTACTGAAGAAGAGATGAAACGAGGGCTGATTCTTGTCTTTAATAATAAAACCAATAATGCGCTGGGTTGGGATGCCGAGGGAAATCTCACCTGCGTCCTCGCCTTCGGCGCTCGCAAAGAAGATATCTTCATTCATCACGATGATCTGCTTGGCGTGTTTTCCACGGAAGCAGGAGTGCAGTTTCTCAGAAGCGATAACAGCAACGAACCCGCGGCATCGCCCGAAATGGATGCTGAGCATGGTGATGCTAAACAGGTCGTTTCGATGAACAATTTCAAGAAGCGGAAGTCAAATGAACGTTCTTAGAAAAAGGCGAAAGGAAGAGGGAAGAAGCAGGAAGGATGATTGATAAATTTATTGGTTGAAATTTCGTAACTACTCAGGTCAGTTACTTCGCTTCGTCGCAAGGAGCGCCGGGAATATCGCTTTTCCCGTCATCATCAGCGGTCGCGGCGCTTTCGCTTCGCCCGCGCCGTCCGGATGTTCTGATAACCGACACGGGAAAGGGCAATCGCGCTCTTGTTGCGCCGGCGTTCAGCAACCGACCTGAGTAGTTACGAAATATCGTACTTCTACTTTCTTACTTCTTAATTGGTCAGATCCCCTTTCCGTTTGACAACGTCGGGGGGATGGTTTATTATCAATCCGCTGAAGGGAAGGAGCATTAATGCAGACGATAGTCTCGTTGAAAGAAGGCGACTGGGTTGAGGAAATCTACCTCGTCACCTCGAAACAAATATCGACGGCAAAGAACGGCGTGACCTATCTTTCGCTCAAGCTCGCGGATAAGACCGGCGAGATCGACGGCAGGCTCTGGGACAACGCCGATGAAGTTTCCGGGAAGTTCGAGCGCGAGGACTTTGTTCGCATCAAGGGAATGGCGTCGAATTACCAGGGCTCGATGCAGATCAAGATGAAGACGCTCGAAAAGGTGGATGACGCCAGGGTGGACATCGCAAACTTCCTCGAAGTTTCGTCGAGAAACACCGATGAAATGGTGAAGGAACTGCGGGCATGCGCGGCTTCCGTCTCCAACGGGCACCTCCGGCAGCTCATGAATGCGTTTTTGGACGATCCTTCCTTTATGACGTCCTTCAAGCGCGCGCCGGCCGCTAAAACAATGCATCACAATTACATCGGCGGACTGCTTGAGCACGTGGTTGAACTTGTTGCGCTCAGCCGGGACGTGGCAAAGCACTTCCCCTCCCTTGATCTGGACCTGCTGACCGTCGGTGCGTTTCTGCACGACGTCGGCAAGGTGAAAGAACTTGCGGTCAGGAAGTCGATCGAGTATACGACCGAAGGGCGGCTCCTCGGACACATATCCATCGGGTACGAAATGATCGTCGAGAAGGTCAACACAATCCCGGCATTCCCCGCGGAGTTGACCCTGCTGCTCAAGCACATTATGCTCTCGCACCACGGCGAGTACGAGTTCGGATCTCCCAAGAGGCCCATGATCCAGGAAGCGATCGTCATCAACTACCTCGACGATCTTGGGGCCAAGATCAACAACTTCCAGGCGACGCTCAGAAAAGGGAATGTGGCCGAAGGAGCGTGGACAGCCTACAGCAAGATGCACGACCTGTATCTCTATCGGCAGCCGGCCTATTCCGTTCCGGTAGAGGGGTCTGGAGACAGTGAAGAATTTATTTAGGATTTTGTGCTTTGAGTTGAGGATTTTATTTTAAGGGGTATTCATGCTCGGCGTTCTCCGCTCCTTAAGTGACGGGCTGGCAAAGACCAGAAAGAGCTTTGCTGACAAGGTCGGTTCACTGATCCTCGGCGAGAAGATCGACGAGGCGTTCCTCGACGAGCTTGAAGAGGCGCTTATCGCGTCGGATGTCGGCGTCGAGACCGCTTCGCTCGTTCTCAAAGACCTGAAGGAGCGGTTCAAGCGCAATGAACTGTCCTCTCCCGCACAGGTGAAGGACCGGCTCAGACAAATTCTATTGGAAATCCTCTCGGCTCGTTCTTCGGTATTTTCCCTTACGGCTGTTCCCGCTGTCGTGCTCGTTGTTGGTGTGAACGGCACGGGCAAGACCACCACCATCGGCAAGCTGGCGTACCGTCTCCAGGCAGTGGGAAAGAAGGTGATGCTTGCCGCGGGAGACACTTTCCGCGCAGCGGCATCCGAGCAGCTTTCGATCTGGGGGGCGCGTTCGGGCATCCCGGTGATCAAGCACAAGGAAGGCGCCGACCCCGGCGCCGTGGTGTTCGATGCTGTTTCCGCGGCAAAGGCCAGGGCAGTGGACGTGCTCATCGTGGATACGGCCGGCCGGCTGCATACAAAATCGAACCTCATGGAGGAGCTCAAGAAGGTGACCCGCATTGTGTCGCGCGAACTTCCGGGCGCGCCGCATGAAACCCTGCTCGTCCTCGACGGGAATACAGGCCAGAACGCGCTGGTGCAGGCGAAGATATTTCATGAGGCGGTGGGCGTTACCGGCATCGTCCTCACGAAGCTCGACGGCACGTCCAAGGGCGGAATTGTCTTCGCCATTTACAAAGAGCTCTCGATCCCGGTGAAGTTCGTGGGCATCGGCGAGGCGATAGAGGACCTGAGGGAGTTCGATCCGAAGGAGTTTGTGGATGCGCTGCTGTAAAGCAAAC
>JANONA010000239.1:0-2508 GCA_031420575.1 Nitrospirota bacterium
CGGGACATGCGGATGGTGATGGACCTGATCCTGGCGATCAGGAATATCCGCGGCGAGATGAACATTGCGCCGTCGATGCAGATCACGGTGATCGTAAAGGTGGAGAACAAGGAACTCGGCGAGCATCTGGAAAAGAGCGCAAGGTATGCGAAGACCCTGGCGCGGATCAAAGAGCTTCGTATCGGCGTTGCCGGGGACAAGCCGAAAAATGTTGCCACGGCGGTGATCAAAGGAGCAGAGGTCTATGTGCCGCTCGAAGGCATTCTCGATCTGACGCAGGAGCGCGATCGGCTCCAAAAAGAGCTCGCAAAGCTATCCAGGGACATCGAGGTGTTCTCGAAAAAGCTTTCAAACAAGAATTTCGCAGACAAGGCTCCAAAGGATGTTGTAGAGAAAGATACGGCAAAGCTCGAGGAGTTCAAGGTGAAACGCGGGAAGCTCGAGGAAAGCCTGAAGATGCTGGGGTAGTCTCTTTCTCGGTCGGGTAGGTCTGACGGGTCCGACACGTCCGAGCGGCGTGATTGAGAATAAAGGCATCCCGTGACATCAAGGATCTCAAGTCTGGGGAAAGAAACCAAACCGCTCCCCTCCGCGCCGAAGGCTTGGCGATTGCCAATCACCTTAAATAGTGCTATATTTCATGCTTAATAAAGTATCATAGGCGGAAACTGATGTGGATCAGAACATAAGAGACCTTATACCACACGCCCTTGCCGAGGACCTCGGCAGCGGCGACGTTACCTCCGAGGCGACGATCCGGCCCGAGTCCGTGTCCGTAGCCGTGATGCTCGCGAAGCAGGACCTCGTCCTCGCGGGCATCGACGTCGCGGCAACGGTGTTCCATCATCTCGATCCGGACATCCGGTTCACGCCGTTCGTAAAGGACGGCGATCACGTAAACGCGGGGACCGAGATCGCGAAGCTGTCCGGGAATACCAGGGCATTGCTCGCGGGAGAGCGCACGGCATTAAACCTGCTCCAGCACCTGTCCGGCATCGCAACGCTGACAACGAAATATGTTGAAGCGATTAAGGGACTGAAGGCCGAGGCGCTCGACACGAGAAAGACGCTTCCCGGTCTGCGGCAGCTCGAGAAGTACGCGGTCCGGATGGGCGGCGGCAGGAACCACCGCATGGGTCTTTACGATATGGTCCTGATAAAAGATAATCACATCATGGCGTCGGGCGGCATAACGAAGGCAGTCGCCGCCGTGCGAACAAAGGCAGGTATCCTCAAAATCGAGGTTGAAACCAAAACACTCGATGAAGTACGCGAGGCACTTGCCGCCGGTGTTGACATTATCATGCTCGACAACATGCCGACTGATATGATGCGGGAGGCGGTGACGCTGATTGCGGGACGCGCGCTCGTGGAGGCCTCCGGCAACGTGACGCTTGAGACAATTCGGCATATTGCGGAGACAGGTGTTGATTTCATTTCCGTGGGAAGTCTGACGCACTCGGCGCCTGCGGCGGACATCAGCATGAAAATCAAATAGCGGGGGTCGGTAAAAGAAGCGCGAGGCTTTGCTGTTTGCCTGAACCCTGACAACGGACCCCTATCCCCTGGTTTCGTATGTATAAAGAGAAAATCCTGAACCTCCTGCGGGCATCACGCAGCGACTTTGTTTCCGGCGAGGAGTTGGCGAGAACGTGCGGCATCTCGCGCACCATGGTGTGGAAGCACGTCAAGTCGCTTGAACGCGAGGGCTTCGGGATCGAGGCCGTGCCGTCGCAAGGGTATCGGATCACCTCAGTGCCCGACGTTCTCCGGCAGAGCGATATTAAGCCGGGGCTCAAGACCAGGGTAATCGGCAGGGATATCCATCTCTTTTCGGAGGTCGCGTCCACGAATACCCTTGCCATGGAAATGGCGTCAGCGGGCGCGCCCGAGGGGACCGTGGTGATCGCCGAGGCGCAGAGCGGCGGCAAGGGCAGGCTCGGCAGGAAATGGATCTCGCCGAAAGGCAATCTGTATCTCAGCGTGGTTCTCCGGCCGACTATCCCGACGCACAAGGCGCCGCTTATCACTCTGATGGGCGCCGTGGCAACTGCGTCGGCGATCAGGACAATGTGCGCACTCAAGGCCGGCATCAAGTGGCCGAACGATATTCTCATCTCAGGCAAGAAGGTAAGCGGGCTGCTTACGGAGATGAGCGCGGAACAGGACCGGATACGGCACATTGTGCTCGGCATTGGTCTGAATGTGAATATGGAAATGGGCGAATTGCCTCCCGAGGTCCGCGGCCTCACGACCACGCTTGCGGGAGAGGCGGGAGCGAGAATAGACCGGACCGCGCTGCTTCAGCAAATCCTGCGGGATATTGAGTACTGGTATCTGAAGTTCGTTAACCATGAAGCGGATATTCTCGAAGAATGGAAAAAGCTGAACCTGACCATTGGCAATCGCGTAACGGTGAGCGGCGCGGGCGAGGCCTTCGAAGGCCTGGCACAGGGGGTCGACCACGAAGGCAGGCTGCTCATCAAGCTCGATGACGGCACGATCCGC
>JANONA010000240.1:0-2207 GCA_031420575.1 Nitrospirota bacterium
ATTTTCTTAGCATAAAGCTGTTGGGTTTCGAGACGCTTACCCCCACCTCCTGAATTCCATTGCAGCATCGATGAAGTTCGGCTATACTGCCAGACAAGCTATTCCGCATATGCATATGACCGACAAATCAAGACATCAACCGCTTCGCACTGCTCTCGCCTTTTTGTGCATGATCGTGTTCTGCCTCTTCATGGAACAGGCGTATGCCGGGCCGTTGCTCCAGAAAGCACAGGCGATCAAGGCGCATGACGGCGACACCGTTACCTTGAAGATGATGAAAGGCGGGATGCGCAAGACCCGGCTCATCGGCATCGACACGCCGGAGATGGGCCAGCGGCCCTGGGGCAGGCGCGCCAGGGAGCATCTGATTGATATCCTGAACCATACCGATTGGACCGTGTTCGTGGAAACCGACGTCGTGAAACAAGACAAGTACGGCAGGCCCCTCGTCTATCTCTGGACAAAGCAAAAAGAGCTGATCAATGAACGGATGGTCCTGGACGGGCATGCAGTCCTGTTCACCATAGCGCCGAACATCAAATTCACGGACAGATTGACCCGCGCGGAGCGCCGCGCCCGGCAGGAAAAGAAGGGCATCTGGGGCCAGAAGGGGCTGAAAGAACAGCCGCACGATTATAGAAAAAAGCACCCGAGGAAAGAGCGGGGGTTTTAACGTATCATTCTCGTGACTACTCAGGTCGGTTGCTGAGCGCCGGCGCAACAAGGGCGCGATTGCCCTTTCCCGTGTCGGTTATCAGAACATCCAGACGGCGCGGGCGAAGCGGAAGCGCCGCGACCGCTGATGATGACGGGAAAATCGATATTCCCGGCGCTCCTTGCGACGAAGCGAAGTAACTGACCTGAGTAGTTACTCCTTCTCTTCTGTCTTGATCCTTCACCCCGTTTCACCGATTCACCCGCTCATCGTTTCTTCTCGCCCTACCCCTTCACGCATGCGATCGGCTTAACGCGTACCACCTTGCGCGCAAGGTTCGCATAGTGAGCGGCTTCCACAACTTCCGTAACGTCCTTATATGACCCCGGCGCTTCTTCGGCGATCCCTGAATAGGAGTGTCCCCGCACGATCACGCCCTGCTCTTCGAGCGACCTGACAACATCCCTGCCATGCCATTTCCTCTTCGCCTGTGTCCGCGACATGGACCTGCCGGCGCCGTGGCAGGCGGAACCGAAGGCCTGCGTCATCCCCTCTTCGGTCCCAACAAGGATATACGATGACGTCCCCATAGTTCCGCCGATAAGCACCGGTTGGCCGATGTGCCGGTACTCTTGCGGAAGATCGATCTGACCAGGCCCGAAAGCCCGCGTAGCGCCCTTGCGGTGCACAAAGAGCCGTTTCTTTTTTCCGTTGACGAGATGCGTCTCTACCTTGCAGGTATTGTGACTGATGTCGTAGAGCATCTTGATATGGCCTTCAGGGAAGACCTCGGTGAAGATTTCGCGCACTAAGTGCGTGATGATCTGACGATTCGCCAGTGCGCAGTTTATCCCCGCGCTCATGGCGCCGAAGTACTTTTGTCCCTCGGGAGAGTTGATCGGCGCGCAGGCAAGTTCCCGGTCCTTGATCGTGATCTTGTATTTTTGCAGGGTAAAAGCAAGGTTCTTCAAATAATCCGTTTGACCAGCATCTCGTCGATCTGGCCGGGAGAAAGCTTAATCAGCCCCTCGGAACCCAGACCTGCCGGTATGCGGCTGAAAAACATATCAACGAGCTTCTGGAGCCTGGGCATAACCTCATCCCGCTTCAGGCCTGTCTTCATGGTGCGCACGCCGCAGGAGATATCAAAACCCACCCCACCCATGGAGATGATGCCGCCTTCCTCGGGATCGAAGGCAGCCACACCGCCGACAGGGAAACCATAACCCCCGTGCGCGTCGGGCATGGCCATTGAGGCGATCTGGATACCCGGCAGCATGGCCACGTTCATGACCTGCTCGCGCACCTTCTCATCCATATCCTGAATGAGCTTCTCACTTCTCTCCTGTCTCCTGTCTCCTGTCCCCTGTCTACTGTCTACTGTCTACTGTCTACCGTCTACCGTCCCCTACCACACCCCGTCGATCTTCGCGCCACAGTACGAACATTTCCCGTCCTTCACGTTGTTCTCTTCCACGGCAAATCCGATCCGCTTGACGAGCGTCTTTTTACAACTCCAGCAGTTCGTGTCCTCTCCTTCACCGGGGATATT
>JANONA010000241.1:0-4702 GCA_031420575.1 Nitrospirota bacterium
TTTGATTATGCAGGCATTTAGATATCATTCCGTTGTTAAGGAAAACGGCGCTATAGAAATACCCAGATTGCCGCTGAACAAGGGACAAAGAATCGAAATCATTATCTTCCCGGAGGGCGAAGATTTAACCGAGTTGACGGCGGCATCCGAGAGTACGCTTAAATTCTGGGATAATCCGGCGGACGAGGTTTGGAATGATGTATAGCCAAAGAGATATTGTCCTCATACCTATTCCTTTTACCGATCTTAGCAGCAGTAAAAAGAGACCTGTCGTTATTGTTTCCAATGACATATACAATGAGTCGTTCCAGGATGTGGTTGTAGTGGCAATAACCTCCAATCTCGAACCTGTCATGTTTTCCATCCCAATTGATAGCGCTGGTCTCGAACAAGGTCAATTAAAGGTTCCAAGCCTGATTCGTCCAGATAAGATATACACTTTGCATAAAGACATTATTGTAAAGAGGCTTGGCAAGGCATCTCTTTTAACATTTGAAAAGATAAAGAAGTCTATCGGGATGGTAATTGATTAAACCGAGGCCATAAGGATATATGGGCAAGAAAATTGAATTTCAGCTTCATGAAACAACTGCGGCATAGCAAGAAGGCGATCAGATAAAATACACCGGAAGCAGGAGGTGGAGATGAATATCGAATATACCGTACAGATATGGAAAGAAGGCAATCAATATGTAGCGCACGCAATGCCGCTGGATGTGATGAGTTCGGGTATGACGCCGGAAGAAGCAAGAACGGCATTGGATGAGGCGGTGCATCTTTTCCTTGACACCGCGTCGGAGAGAGGCGCGCTCCAGGATGTCCTTGAAGACGCGGGAGATGAGCTTATCAGAGGTATATGGCAAAGTCCCTCGTGGATTGCCATTGAAAAGCATTCGATGGCGGTCGGCGCCTGAGTATGTCCCTCATACGCGCATATTACCCATGCTCAAAGAACTGAACATAAAAAACTTCGCGATCATCGACCAGCTTCGGGTGGAGTTCGGGCCGGGGCTGAACGTGTTCACAGGCGAGACCGGCGCGGGCAAGTCCATCGTGGTTGACGCGCTGAATCTCGCGCTCGGCGAGCGCGCAAGCGCCGAGCTCATCCGCACCGGGTGTCAGGAGGCCGTGGTGGAGGCGGCTTTCGAGCTGAACGGGCGCGGTATTGCCGAGGTCTCGGCCCTGCTTTCGGAGCAGGGGATCGAAATGAGCCCTGGCGAGGACCTGATCGTGAGGCGGGTGCTTTCGTCCTCGGGTAAGAACAAGGTCTATATCAATGGGAGCCTGGCGAACCTCGCCACGCTCTCGGCCCTTGGCGCGAGCCTCGCGGATATTCACGGTCAGCACGAGCATCAGTCGCTGCTGTCGCTCGAGCGCCAGATGGCAATGCTCGATTCCTTTGGCGGGCTTGGCGCGCTCCTTGACACGGTGGCGGAAAAATATCACCGGCTCCGGAGTATCCGGAAGGAGCTTGCGGAGCTTGAGGCAGGCGAGCGGGACCGGGCGCAGCGCGAGGACATGCTGCGATACCAGAAGAACGAGATAGAGGCGGCGACACTCAAAGCGGGTGAAGACGCCGAGCTCGCGAACGAGCAGAAGCTTCTGGCCAATTCGGAAAAGATCGCCGGGCTTTCCCGCGCCGCCGATGACGCGCTCTATGCGTCCGACAGTTCGGTGCTGTCCGGGCTCAAGAAGGCCATGACGAATCTGCGGGAGATCGCGGCCATCGACAACCGGCTCGCGCCGATGCTCGAGCTTTGCGAGTCAGGCCGGGCGCAGATTGAAGAGGCGGCCCGCGAGGTTTCGGCTTATGCCGGCCGCGTGGAGTTCGATCCTGACCGGCTTGAACGGATCGGCGACCGGCTTGACCTGATCCAGAAGCTCAAAAGGAAATACGGGAACTCTCTTGATGAGATCATCGAGTTCGGGAAGAAGGCATCCGCCGAGCTTGAGCGCATGGAGCGGAGCACCGAAGAAACCGAACGGCTCAAGTCCGGGATCGCGGCTGTTCGGAAAGAGTTGACCGACAAGGCGCGGGAACTTACGAGGAAACGCGGTGCGGCGGCGGGAGACCTGGAAAAGAAGGTCGAGGCGGAGCTCGCGCACCTCGGCATGAAGAAGACGACCTTTACGGTAAAAATCACCCAGGAGCCGGGTGACGATACGCTCGACGGCCACGCGCTCGGGCCGCGCGGCGCGGACCGTGTCGAGTTCCTGATCTCTCCGAACCCGGGCGAGGAACCGAAGTCGCTCGCACGGATCGCCTCAGGCGGCGAGCTGTCGCGCATCATGCTGGCGCTCAAGACCATCCTGGTGGAAGGCGACAGCATACCCACGCTCGTGTTCGACGAGGTGGACGCGGGCATCGGCGGCGCGGTGGCGGAAGAGGTCGGCAAAAAACTCAAACGCGTGGCAACGAAAAAACAGGTCTTCTGCATCACCCATTTGCCGCAGATCGCAAGTATGGCCGGGAGCCACTACGGCGTTTCCAAGTCCGTGAAGAAGGACCGGACGGCGACCGAGGTCCGGTTGCTTGACAAAAAAGAGCGCGTGGACGAGCTCGCGCGTATGCTTGGCGGCAAGACGATCACCGAGGCCACGATCAAGCACGCTGAAGAGATGATCGAGAGGGGTTCCGCTTAGTGCGGAATGCGGAGCGCGGAGTGCGGAATAAAGGCAAAATCAATCAAAAGGATATCCTATGCCGAAAGCGAAAACAATACTCGATCTGATCGGGAACACGCCTCTGGTAAAGCTCAACAAACTGACGGGCGCAGGCGATGCCGAGGTGTGGGCGAAGCTCGAAGGGTTTAATCCGGGAGGGAGCGTGAAGGACCGGCCTGCCCTTGCCATGATCGAGGACGCGGAGAAGCGGGGCAGGCTCGGGAAGGGCATGACGATCGTGGAGCCCACGAGCGGCAACACCGGCATCGGGCTCGCCATGATCGCGGCGGTCAAGGGCTACCGTATCATTCTTACCATGCCCGAGTCCATGACCGTTGAGCGCCGCAGATTGCTTGAGGCCTACGGCGCTGAATTAGTGCTGACGCCCGCGGAAAAGGGCATGAAGGGCGCTATCGCAAAAGCCGATGAGCTCGTCGCGTCCGGCAGGGAATATTTTAAGCCGGACCAGTTCGGAAACCCCGCCAATCCCATGATACACCGCCGCACCACGGCAAAAGAGATCATCAAACAGATGGGCGCGAAAAAGATCGACGCTTTTGTGGCCGGCGTCGGGACCGGCGGGACCATTACGGGCGTGGGAGAAGTATTGCGGAAAAAGTTCAAGGGTATCAGGATATTTGCCGTTGAACCCGCGGACTCGCCGGTGCTCTCGGGAGGGCAGCCCGGGCCGCACGCTATCCAGGGAATCGGCGCGGGGTTCGTGCCCGCGATTCTGAATACCAAAGTGTACGACGAGGTCATCCAGGTCACGAACGACCAGGCGGCGGATACCGCGAAGCGGCTGGTCCTGGAGGAAGGGCTTCTGCTCGGTATCTCGTCAGGGGCCGCGTGCTGGGCCGCGCTCCAGGTGGCGGCGCGCCTTGGCAAGGGCAAGAGGATCGTCACGGTGTTCCCTGATGTAGGCGAACGGTATATGACGACGGGGATGTTCGAGTGAAGCGTATCTACCTCGACTACAATGCAAGCACCCCCATCGCTCCGGCTGTTCTGGAAGCCATGATGCCGTACCTCACGACCAAGTTCGGAAATCCGTCTTCCAGCCACAGCTTCGGTGTGGAATGCAGGGCAGGCATTGAACAGGCGCGGGAGCGGACGGCGAATATCCTTGGATGCGGGGCATCGGAGCTCATCTTCACGAGCGGAGCGACAGAGTCCAACAACATGGTGATCAAAGGGCTCGCCAAGGCGGTCGGGAAGGGGAAGCATTTCATTACTTCCCAAATCGAACATCCCGCAGTGCTTGAACCTTGCCGTCACCTTGAACGCTTCGGATATTCAGTTACGTACCTGCCGGTTGACAAGTATGGATTAGTGAATTCTGAGGACCTTGCGAAAGCCATAACACCGGACACCGTGCTTGTCACAATCATGCATTCGAACAACGAGGTCGGGACGATCCAGGACATCAAGGAACTTGCCCGAATCGCGTCATCCCATGGCGTTTTATTCCATACCGATGCGGCCCAGAGCGTTGGTAAAGTGCGTATGCAGGTGGAGGACCTCGGCGTTGATTTTCTGACCGTGGCGGGCCACAAGTTTTACGCCCCGAAGGGAATCGGCGCGCTTTATATCAAGCAGGGCGGAAAGATTCCCCCGATGCTGCACGGCGCGGGACATGAGCGGGGCCTGAGGCCGGGCACGGAGAACGCGGCGTTCATCGTCGGTCTCGGCGCGGCGTGCATGGTTGCAATGCCGCTCCTTGAGACCGAAGGCCGGCGCCAGCGTGCGCTTGGGCAGCGCTTGTTCGATGGATTGAAACGGGCAGGGTTCAAGGTACACCTGAACGGTCATCCTGAAAAAAAGCTCTCGAATACCTGGAGCATCAGCTTTGAGGGGTTTGATGCGGTGTCGGTCATGGATGCGCTGACGGGAATTGCCGTTTCTCCCGGAGCCGCGTGTCACGGCAGTACGGTGACGCCTTCGCATGTGCTTGTTGCCATGGGGATTGATCCCGCGCTCGCCCGGGCCGCGATACGGTTCAGCCTGGGCAGGGAGACCACGGAGGCGGAGATAGATG
>JANONA010000242.1:0-3208 GCA_031420575.1 Nitrospirota bacterium
GGCGCTGCCGGCATCCATGGGCTACGACGTTTCCATCGAGGACGGCCATTTCATGAGCCGTGACGGCCGTCATACCATGATCATCATCGAGACGCCGGTCAAAATAACCGAAGGCAGGGAAAGTGCGACGCTCGTTGCCACGCTGCAGGAACACATAAAAACCCTTCCGGCCTCTATCTCCGCCGACATTATCAGCGGTCATGTTCATGCCGTGAGCAATGAACGGGTGATCAAGCGGGACATCCAGTTCGCGTCCCTGCTGGTCTCTGTCTCATTCCTGGTCCTGTTCCTGCTGATCTTTCCCGATCCCCGGATCGGCCTGGTCTTTGCCATCCCCGTCATCGGCGTGGCGCTGTCGATCAATGTGGTTACGCTTTTCATGGGCAACCTTTCCTATCTGGTCCTCGGCATCGGCACGGCGGTTGCCGGCATTACCGTGGACCACGGACTGCATATGTACATTGCGCTCAGGAAAGAGTCGACGAGCGCCCAGATCGCCAGTGTGTCCCGGCTTATCGTCATTGACGCCATAACGACGATCTTCGGGTTCGGCGCGCTGTTCCTGTCGCAGGTGCAGGGATATCATCAGCTGGCGTTCTTCGCGATCCTCTGCGTCGTGTTCTCGCTGCTCCTGGCAATTTTCATTCTTCCGCTGGCGCTGTATTGGAAACACCCGCCGATCATGCGCGGAACGGACTGGGGGGAGAGGACCATCGACGCCCTTTTGCCGAAGCGGGCCTACGTTCTTGTCTGGGCCGTGCTGACCGTGGTGATGCTGGTTTTCGCTTCCAGGATCCAGTTCGAAAGCGATGTGATGCGCCTGGACGGCAGCGAACCCTCCGTTTTTGAGGCAGAGCAGCGCTTCTATCAGACCTGGGGCGGACAGAGCAACCAGGCCATCTTTGTGGCGACCGGCAAGACTTTGGAGGCGGCGCTGGAGGCGAATGACGCGATCTATCGGGAAGCGGTCAAGTTAATAGGGGAGAAGAACTTTACGAGCCTTTCCATGCTGTGGCCTTCGGAAAAGACGCGGGCGGACAACATCGAACAGTGGAACCGCTTCTGGCGCGACGGGAGAGCAGCTCGCCTGCAACGCTATATCAAAGATGCGGCGCCGCGGTATGGGATGCGGGAGCAGGCCTTCGCACCCTTTTTCGACGACCTCTATAAGAGCAGGATTGAAGCCGGTAAGCCCGATGCCCTGCTGGAAAAGATCCAGGAACGTTTCATTGTAAAGAACAAGGACGAATACCGGGTACTGTCGTTCTTCCCCGACAACGCGGAGTATGTCGATGCGCTCATGCCCCTCAGCGAGCGTCATGCCGGCACCTTTGTGGTGTCGCGGAAGGCACTGTCGAAAAAGGTCTCGGCCTTTACCTTCCGCGAGGTGAAGTTCCTGGTCCCGGTCGCACTACTGTTCAATATCGTGTTAACGTGGCTGTTCTTCAGGAACGTTCGGGAGATGATCATTGCGCTGGTGCCGTTGTTCACCGGCATTATATGGCTGGCGGGATTCATGGTGCTCCTGCATATCCCGCTTGATGTGGTCAATATCATCGGCATCGTCGTGGTCTCCGGGGTTATCGTGGATTACGGCATCGGCGTGACCTATGAGTATCAATATCGATTGAAGATCGGAACGATCATGGCGGTATCGCTCTCGGCAGTCACCACGATCCTGGGCTCCGGGGTCCTGCTGTTCGCCGATCATCCGGTCATGTTCTCCATCGGGGTCGGTATGACGGTCAGCGTGTTCACGGGGTACCTGACCTCCATTCTGGTCGTTCCGTCCTTGTGCGATATGTTCGTGAAGGAACACCGGCGGGAGGCGAGATCGTGAGGACCAGCGCATGGGCGGGGACGTTTCTGCTCCTGCTCATTGCCGGATGCAGTTCGGTCCCTTTTCAAAGTACGGTGCTGGTCCCGCTTGAGGCCGGGGACCCCTGGAACATCGTACAGCGATTCCAGGAAAGTACGCCGCAGCGATTTCAGTTGCTGAATACCGTTGTTTTTGAGTATAATTTCCGGAAATTTTCCGGCATCGGCATGGTGCGGGTGAACAGCGTGAGCGGCGTTTTTCATGCCGTCGGCATGAACCCCATGGGGGTGAAGCTCTTCGAGCTCTCCGGCGACGGTCGCAGCGTGACATCCCGCTATGAGATCGAGGCCCTCACCCGGTACGGCGATATTGCCGCGGCAGTGGGAAACGATATCAGACGGATCTATTTTGATCTGGTCCCGGGCAAAGAAGCATTGATCCGGAAAAGAACGGACAAACTGGTTTTCCGGCAACCTGCCGGCGGCGGTTTTCTGGAGTACGTGTTCGCCGGGGCAGCCGGCGACCTCATCGAAAAAAAGTATTACGATGACGATGGTATCCGGTGGCGGGTATCGTATTACGAATACCGGGACCAGAATGGAAAGCGCCGGCCCCAGGGTATTGTTTTTATCCACTACGATTATGGGTACCGGTTGACGATACGTCATAAGGAGTTCAGTTTTGAGGACAATTAAAGCGGAGATAGAACAGCACATGACGGGTCCGACAAGGGAAGAGAAGAAGCTGACGTCACACTTTGCCTTTCCGCCTGAGTTCATCGGGTTTCAGGGGCACTTCCCGGAGAAGAAGATTCTGCCGGGCGTGTGCCAGATCCAGTGCGTGCTTTCCACGCTCGAAAAGGGGACCGGGAAGGCCGTGGTCCTGAAAGAGGTCGTGCTCGCGAAGTATTTCTCGCCCGTGTTCCCTGATGACGAAGTGACCTGTGTCGTGGGCGACCTCGGGGATGCCGACGGCGAACTTGTCGTGAAGGCGGTCATCACGAAAAAGACCGTCAAGATCGCGGAAATGAAACTGCGGGTCTTTGCAGCGGACACGGGAAACAGCAAATAAGATGAGGACAAGAGGGAAAACAGATTATTTCGAACGAATCCCGGGCTCACCTGAACCCATCGTGGTAGAGGTCAAGAGACGGGTCCGCTTTAATGAAGCGGACCCCATGGCGATCGTGTGGCACGGAAGGTATCCGCTCTATTTTGAGGAAGCCTCGGAGGAGCTTGGCAGAAAGTGCGGCCTGTCCTATCCGGACTATTTCGAAGCGGACTTGCGCGCTCCTATTCTCGAGCTCCACATCGATTACTTCAAGCCGCTGTTCCTCGATGAGCAATTTACGATCAAGGCCTCGCTGATCTGGAATGAGGGGTCGCGGTT
>JANONA010000243.1:0-2494 GCA_031420575.1 Nitrospirota bacterium
AGGAATGGGGGATGACGAGTTCCGGCCGGCTCATCACCAGGTCTCCATACAGCAGGATGTCGAGATCCGCGGTACGCGGGCCCCACCGCACTGAACGCCTGCGTCCCAGTCTGTCTTCGATCGCCTGGCAGCTTGCCAGCAACTCAGTTGGAGAGCAATCGGTCTCAAGAGCCGCCACGGCATTGATGAAATCCTCCTGCTCCCCGTAGCCCACGGGCGCGGTGTAGTAGAGGGAGGAAACAGCGATGACCCGGCCCGCTTGCGCCAGAAATTCGACGGCCTGCAGGCAGTTGGCCTTCCTGTCGCCGATGTTTGAGCCTATTCCGATGTATGCAATGGTCGGCACGGAAGACACCTTGTCCTGCTTTGGCAAAATATGATGCATTCGTAAAAAGTCGAGTTCAGAAACAACTCTTCGACTTATAAGCTTTTAATTCACAGAGTCTTCCACGATTTGATAGTCGCGTAGGTTGAGCTATACCTCACAGCCCATCATCTTCGTTAAAAGATAGCGGTGACATTACCCCGCCACAGCATACTCCACTGAGCGCGGATTTTCCATGCGGCTGGATGCGTCCAGGATTTCAAGACCGACGATATTACCGTTCTTATCGAAATCAAGGATGACACCCGGTTTTTCCTCATCGCTTTCCTCAACAGGAGCGTCGCTGAAAAGTATCCTGATCACATCAACTTCAGGATCATAGGTTATCTTCACGACTGCCTCCAATATTTCTCCATTTTACTGGTCCGATAGACGGTCACGACCGACTTCGGCGTTACTGTATCGTCTACAATTACTCGCAACAGGTATATTATACCTTTTCAGAAATCACTTTTCGACTGATAAGCTTTCTATTCCCATCAGGCATGTCTAACAATAATACGATTCATTGCAAACCCAAGCTACTTTATCGTTTTTAGCGCCGTACTTGTCTCCGAAAACTCGGAAGGTTTCTGTTTGCCGTCAGCTTCAACAAGCCTGATGCCGCGTGTTCTCACAGCAACGTCCTTGGCCTTCGACGTTACCTGATACACGCCGCCCCGTGCCTGGACTTCGATTTCTCCCAACGGCGCGGTGCTCCCATAAACAATGATGTTCTCTTCACCAAAGGGAGGGCTTACTTCAAGCTCGAACCTGTCTTTTCCTGACGGCAGTTCATACACAGTCCCGCCGTTATAATAGTTGTCCGGCTGATAAGGGTTCGGCAGCAGCTGGATTAACTCGCCTGACGCGTCGCGGTACAGCACACGTGCGAAAAAGGGCTTATTGCCCTTAATATAGACCTTAACTTTCTCCCCTTGTTTATAAGCCTTTTTATCCGTCCAGGTTTTTACGCTCAAAGGCGCGGCAGGATCGTCCGCGCTTGCCGGGCTCTGTTGAGCCAGTCTTTCCATGGCCGCGATATCGGGAATGACTTCAGCTTTGATTTTCATCTTAAGGCAATCACCGGAGTTCGGGTCTTTGTACCATTCCTTTGTCGGTTCCCTGAGAAGCTTTACTTCCGCGTGTGCATATGCGGACAGCAGGTCCTTTTCAAGAACGAAGTTTTTCACCTCGGTCTCGCTCCTGATGTACGTCGAGACGAACTCAACCGCCCTCTTCTTCGCGTCCGTAAGCGCAGAATCCTCAGTTTGCTTTCGCGACTTGTCGTCGCCCATGCAAGCGCTGCCCTCCGCTTCGGTGATGGTGGATTGCGCGGCAAAAGAGGGTTGAATGAAAAAACAGAATGTAAGCATTGTCGTGAGAAATAAAGAATTCATGAGAAACCTCCCTATTACTTGCGTGATGTTTTGTTTCACTCAACTCAGCCGACCACTCCTCCACTTTTTAGTCATGGCAGCAACCCAGCTATGTTCAGTGAATTGTTTTATTCGCTCCACCTTCGCCGACCACGACGAACGGCGCCCAGAATAGCGGATTGGCGTATTCCGGATGGTTCGGCGTGTCGATCAGAGACAGCATCGCCTTGCGATGCGCTTCCGCCTTGCCTTGGCCGGGATTGGCTTCGTATTCTTTCAACATGCCGGTGGTGAGCGGTACGGTAGCCTCCGAAGCGACCGGCCAGTGTGATACCAGCAGGGAGCGGGCGCCCGCATAAAAGAAGGCTTTGGCCAGTCCCGACAAACCCTCTGCGCCCGGCGTGCCATCGGCTGACGCAGTATTGCAGGCTGACAAGACGACCCAATCCGCGTTGAGCTTCAGCTTGGCGATTTCTCCACCCGAAAGATAGCCGTCGTCCTCCAGCGATCCTTGTTGCGGCGGCGTCAGGATCAGGCCAGGTTCGCCGATGCCTTTGATCTCGCCGGCCATCAAACCATGGGTAGCAAATGCCAGCGTGCGGTACTTCGACAGATCGAGACGCTTGATCTTGGTCTCGGTCGCATTCTCCTGCAGCCAGAGCGACTTTGAGTCGGACTTGAGCGCTTTGGCCATAGCCCGCAGTTCGTTGGCGGTCTCCGGCAGACGCGGTGCTTTGCGGATCGCCTCGAC
>JANONA010000244.1:0-5724 GCA_031420575.1 Nitrospirota bacterium
GGTATTGAATTCCAGTCCCGGCTTTGGGTGGGGACGGGAAAGTACAAGGACTTTGCGGAAACGAAGAAGGCCATTGAGGCCTCCGGCACTGATGTGGTGACCGTTTCCGTGCGGCGGGTGAACATCATTGACAAGAGCAAGGAGAATCTGCTCGATTATATCGACCCGAAGAAGTACAAGATACTGCCGAACACAGCCGGGTGCTATACGGCAAAGGACGCGATCCGTACCGCCATGCTCGCGGCTGAGGCGGGGATCACGAAGCTCGTGAAGCTCGAAGTGATCGGAGACGAGAAGACCCTGTTTCCGGACAACGAGGCCACGCTTGAGGCTGCGAAGGTCCTGGTGAAAGAAGGGCTCATCGTGCTCCCCTATGTGAGCGACGACCCGATCATGGCCAGGAAGCTCGTGGATATCGGCTGCCCGGCGGTCATGCCGCTTGCCGCGCCGATCGGATCCGGTCTCGGCATCAGGAACCCTTATAATCTTCGGATCATCATGGAGACGGTGAAAGCGCCGATCATCGTTGATGCGGGCGTCGGCACGGCCTCGGATGTCGCGTTCGCGATGGAACTCGGCTGTGACGCTGTTTTGCTGAACACGGCGATCGCTGGAGCAAAAGACCCGATCGCGATGGCTGAGGCCATGAAGTACGGTGTGCTTGCCGGTCGGCTGGCGTACAGGGCTGGAAGGATCCCGAAGAAGCTTTATGCGACGGCCAGCAGCCCGCTCGAGGGGATGATAGGATCGTGAATCAGTTCAGAGTTCAGAGTTCAAAGTGCAAAGTGCAATGAAGCTGCCTTTCAAGCTCTACCTGATCACCGACCGCCATGCAACGAAGATGCCCCTTCCCGCGGCGATCAAACTCGCGCTCAAAGGTGGTGTGCGGGCCGTCCAGCTCAGGGAAAAGGATCTGCCGATACGGGAGCTTCTTGCCCTGGCACGGGAACTGAGGGCGCTCACCCGGGAATTCAGCGCCCGGTTGTTCATCAATGATCGTGTTGATATTGCTGTTGCCGTAGAAGCGGACGGAGTTCATCTTGGCCATCAGAGCATGCCGGTGGATGCGGTGCGAAAGATCGTCGGCAATCGTATGCTTGTCGGAGTATCCACTCATAATAGTGAGGAAGCAAAAGATGCGGAAAAGGGCGGCGCTGATTTTATAACCTTCGGTCCGGTCTTTGAAACGCCTTCGAAAGTAAAACTTGGCTTTCCGGTGGGTTGTGATGCTGTTAAAAATGTAAAAAATAGTATTTCCATCCCTATTTACGGGCTTGGTGGCATAAATAGTGGGAATGTTGGATCTGTTTTTAGTGCTGGCGCATATGGAATCGCTTTGATTTCCGCTATTCTGAGATCAGATAACATTCAAAAAGCAACAGAGGACATTATTAGACAACTTGATAGCAACCACGGATGACCAAAAGTAGGCGCCTTTAGGCGACACAGTTTGACCGACGGAGTTCTTGTCGCATCCGTGTGAATCCGCGGCTAAATTCACGAGGTGTAAAATGACACAGATCACCGAAGCACGAAAAGGCAACATTACTCCCGAGATGGAGGCCGTGGCTAAGGCCGAGGGCGTGAGTGTCGAACAGGTACTGACCGGAATCGCCGATGGCACGATCATCATCACCCGGAATAACCGGCATACGTCGATCACCCCGCTCGGCATCGGCAAGGGGCTCAGGACCAAGGTTAACGCGAACATCGGCACGTCTAAGGACCGGATGTCGATCGACGACGAGATTGCAAAGCTCAAAGTCGCGATCTCCGCCGGAGCGGATGCGGTCATGGACCTCTCAACCGGCGGCCCGATTATCGAGATCCGCGGGGAGATACTGAAGCAGTCGACCGTTTCCATCGGCACCGTGCCGATCTACCAGGCCGCGGTCGAGACGGTGGCTCAGGGAAAATCGATCGTGCAGATGGACCCCGAAGCGCTGTTCCGCGTGATCGAGGAGCAGGCCGAAGAGGGCGTGGATTTCGTGACCGTGCACTGCGGCGTGACCATCTCGAGCGTGGAGCGGCTCAAACGCCAGGGCAGGATCATGGACGTGGTGAGCCGCGGCGGCGCGTTCCACCTCGAGTGGATCATCTATAACGAAACTGAAAATCCCCTCTACACGCACTACGACCGGCTGATTGAGATCTGCAAGAAGTACGACATGACGCTGTCGCTCGGGGACGGCATGCGGCCGGGCTGCCTCGCCGATGCAACGGACCGGGCGCAGATCGAAGAATTGATCATCCTCGGTGAACTGCGCGATCAGGCCCACGAGGCCGGCGTGCAGGTCATGATCGAAGGCCCGGGCCATGTGCCGATCAACCAGGTTGAGACTAATATCAAAATTCAAAAAGCGCTCTGCAAGGGAGCGCCGTTCTACGTGCTCGGGCCGCTCGTGACCGACGTGGCGCCGGGATACGACCACATCACCTCGGCCATCGGCGGCGCAATCGCCGGCGCTGCCGGCGCGGACTTCCTCTGCTACGTAACCCCGTCGGAACATCTGCGCTTGCCGGACCTTGAAGATGTGCGCGAGGGTGTGATCGTGTCGCGTATCGCGGCCCATGCCGCGGATATCGCAAAAGGCGTGAAGGGCGCGATGGATTGGGACAACGAGATGGCCCGGCGACGCAAGGCGCTTGACTGGAAAGGCCAGATCGAGCTTTCCCTCAATCCCGAACGGGCGCGGAAGCTGCGCGAGTCAAGCATGCCCAAGGAGTCCGATGTCTGCAGTATGTGCGGCGAGTTCTGCTCCATGAAGGGTGTGAGCAAATACCTGAAAAAATAGAAGAGGGATAGATTCCTCACATTCGTTCGGAATGACAGAGAAGGGGGGAATGACAGAGAATGTCATTTCGACCGAAGGGAGAAATCTCACGCGACAGAAGTCAGAAGTCAGAAGACAGAAGACGGGAGACAGAAGGTGAGAAAAATCAGCAAAAGCGTAATCAGCATAATCATTTTGTGTTTGCCTCTTTTTGCCCAGGCGGGAACGGTGCAGCCGAAGATCGTTCTTGCTCCGAAGCGTGTGGGGCCGGGTGATATCATGACGGTCACGATCAAGGGTGCGGGGCCTGTGGAGGGAACGGTGCTTGGAAAGCGCCTCCATTTCAACAAGGCAAAGAGCTCATTCAAGGCCATCGTCGGCATCGACCTGAACACCGAGCCGGGGGAGTATCCGCTCGAACTGACCATCAAGGGGGAAAAATTGTCCCGGACGGTGAAGATCACGAAAAAGAAGTATCCGGTGCAAAAGCTTACGCTCCCCGATGACATGGTGGCGCTCTCGCCCGAGAACGAGGAGAGGACGGCGCGGGAACAGAAGAAGACCGCGGCCATCTGGCCTGTTGATTCCATGCGCCTGTGGAGTGGACGGTTTGTCGATCCTCTCCCGGGCAAGAAGATCGGCACGCCTTTTGGTGTCCGCAGGATCATCAATGACATACCGAAAAACTCCCATTCCGGAGTTGACATCACGGCCGATGAAGGCGAACCGGTGCATGCGCCGAACAATGGCGTGGTGGTGCTTGTGGACGACCAGTTCTATTCCGGAAACAGCGTTGTCCTGGATCACGGGCAGGGGATATACAGTATGTTCTTCCACCTCTCGAAGATCAATGTCCAGCATGGACAAGCGGTCATGAAGGGCGATGTGATAGCCCTCGTCGGCTCCACCGGCCGCTCGACCGGCGCTCATCTGCACTGGGGGGTGCGTATTCAAGGCGCAAAGGTGGACCCGCTGGAACTGATCAAACTGAAATTAGAGTAGAAAAAGCAACTACTCAGGTCAGTTACTTCGCTTCGTCGCTTTGAATTATTTACCCCGCCGGAGATTCAGACTTTGTGCTCAATGTGTAGGAGTCATATTTGCGGACACAATTCCTATCTCTTCAATTGCCGTCGTTCACTATCTCTAACGGGGTGAAAAAGGCAAAGGGGTAAAGCAGGAAGTATACGGAGCTGTAGGCATTCAAAGGAGCGCTTTTCGTGAAACAGGTCGTCATCGAAAATCCCATCATCAACGCGCCTTTTAAAGAGCCGAAGCGCCACTTCAAATTCACCGAAGAGGGCATAACGAACGAGATTGTTGAAGAGCGCAGGCTGAGCGCTTATTTCATTCCCATAGCGCGTCCTCGCAGCAAGGGCAAGCAGGCGCAGCTGTCCTTAGACACCGAATGGACCGAGGATCGTTTAAAAGAAAACGATGAGATCAATCGTATCCGTGCCCGCGTGGACGCATGGCGTAAAGGCGGGTATGTGGGCGTCACCAAGACCACGTCACGCCTCCTCGAATACTGGAATAATCCCGAACGTGAAAAGAAGCTCTTCTTCTGTCAAATCGAAGCCTTAGAAACCGCGATATATCTGGCCGAGGTGGCAAACAAATATGGCGATGCCTGGATAGAGAATAAGCTCCGTGAAGTAAATGAAGATGCTAACCCGCTTTTGTTCAGGATTGCTTTCAAGATGGCCACCGGCAGCGGCAAAACCGTAGTCATGGTCATGCTTATTGCGTGGCAGGCCCTCAACAAGATTGCTAATCCGCAGGATGCTCGATTCTCCGATACCTTTCTTATCGTCACCCCAGGAATAACCATACGAGACCGGCTTCGCGTTCTTCTTCCCAACGATCCTCAGAATTACTACCGCCAGCGCGATATTTTGCCTTCCGATCTCATGGGTGAGCTGAACAAGGCTAAGATTCTCATCACGAATTTTCATGCTTTCAAGCAGCGTGAGAAAAACGGCGCCGGCAGGCTTACGAAAGCTATTCTTACCCAGGGCGGTGAAAGCCCTTTCACCGAAACACCCGCCCAAATGGTGCGACGAGTCTGCCGCGAACTGGGAAATAAGAAAAACATTATCGTCATCAACGACGAGGCCCACCACTGCTATCGACGTCGCGTTGTAGAAGAGGTTGTCAAGCTCAAGGGTGATGAACGGAAGGAAGCGGAGAAGCGAGAGGAAGAAGCCCGCGTCTGGATTTCCGGTCTCGAAGCGGTAAAATCCAAGATAGGCGTCAAGGCAGTCTATGATTTATCGGCAACGCCGTTCTTTCTTCGTGGTTCAGGCTACGATGAAGGAATGCTCTTCCCCTGGGTGGTTTCTGACTTCTCACTCATCGACGCCATTGAATCCGGAATTGTTAAGGTGCCTCGCGTGCCTGTGGCGGATGATTCGATGACAAGCGAACAGCCCACCTATCGCGACCTTTGGCTGCGCATCCGTGACGAGCTGCCGAAGAAAGGCCGCAAGACCGATGCTGTTCACGGAGAGCCCAAATTGCCGGTGGAACTCCAGGGCGCGATTCTCAGCCTGTATGGCAATTATGAAAAGTATTACCGCCTCTGGGAACAAAACGCAGATGCCCAGGCAAAGGGCATTACCCCGCCGGTTTTTATCGTCGTTTGCAACAATACCAACGTATCCAAGCTGGTATTCGACTACGTCGCTGGTTGGGAGAAAAGGCTGTCCGATGATAAAACGGTCCTCGTTCCCGGGGAACTCGGTATCTTCAGCAATGTTGAGGACGGCAGATGGAGCGCCCGGCCGAACACCGTCTTGATCGACAGCGAACAGCTCGAATCCGGCGAGGCCATGAGCGCTGATTTTAAGAAGATCGCCGCCGCCGAGATCGAAGAATTCAAGCAGGAATACCGCGCCCGCTTCCCTGGGCGGGACGCCGAAGAACTGACGGACGAAGACCTTCTCCGTGA
>JANONA010000245.1:0-7290 GCA_031420575.1 Nitrospirota bacterium
CGTATAGTACGAAATGAGCCCAACCAGCGGCTTACCCGCGCATTGGGCACTGTTTGCTGTAAAAACGAAACATACCTTGGCGGTTCGGCGCGTTTGGGAAACGCGCCCTACGACTTCAATAATATATCGTAGGGACCGTTCCCCGAACGGTCCGCACCACTTCGTGGTCTTTCCTAATTAAATTGTTGCAACAATAGTAATTAAATTGCCGATCAAAGTCAACCTTTTCCGAAACCATTGCATTTCGTATGCGTTTATATGATAATGCGGCCATGCATTCTCCAGAGGGTAACAGCATGGACAAAAAACAGGTCATCAGCTGGTGTCTCTTCGATTTCGCGAACTCGAGCTACTCGGCCGTGATCGCCGCCGTCATATTCCCGGTCTATTACACCGGCGTGATCGTAGGGAACAGCGCCGGTGAGGGCGACCTCTGGTGGGGATGGGCCATCTCCCTGAGCATGCTCTTCATAGCCCTTTCCTCGCCGTTCCTCGGCGGCATCGCCGACTACTCGGGTCTGCGGAAACGGCTCCTTGCATTCTATACCGCCCTCTGCGTCGTCGCCCTGTCGGGGTTTTCTCTCCTCACCCCCGGCGCCGTCATCACCGGGTTCATCCTGATCGTTTTCGCGAACATCGGCATGGAAGGCGGCCTGGTGTTCTACAACTCTTTCCTTCCACGGATAGCCCCGGTCGAGTATCACGGCAGGGTGTCTGGCTGGGGCTTCGGCGTCGGATACGCGGGCTCCATCGCCTCCCTCCTGATCGCGCTGCCGCTCATACAATCCGGACACTACGGTCTGACGTGGATCGCCGTCGCGGTGTTCTTCACGATCTTCTCCCTCCCCGCCTTCCTGTTTTTGCCCGGAGACGCCCGCGCTGACGTCACGGCAACGCAAGCCGGGATCCGGGGCGCAACACAGGCCTGGAAAACCATCAAGGAACTCCGGGCCCGCAAGGAACCGAGAAAATTTCTGATTGCCTATCTGTTTTATGAAGACGGGGTCAATACCGTCATTGTCTTTTCGGGCATCTTTGCTGCAACGACCCTGCATTTTGGGACCAGCGAGCTCGTCGGGCTCTATATCACCGTACAGGTCACGGCGCTCATCGGCGCCTTTGCCCTCGCAAAGCCCACCGACGCCTGGGGTCCCAAAAAAGTGGTTATGCTCTCCCTTGTCCTCTGGACGCTCGTCGCCGTCACTGCGTATTTTGTTCAAACAAAATCGCAGTTCTGGGCCGTGGCCTGCACCGCCGGGCTGGGGCTCGGGACCGTACAGGCCGGCACACGCGCCTTTTTTACACAGTTCGTGCCAAAGGGCCGCGAGGCTGAATATTTCGGCGTCTACGCTCTCGTGGGAAAATCCTCGGCAATCCTCGGCCCCCTCGTCTTCGGCCTGCTCTCGTCCACCTTCGGAAGCCAGCGACCGGCGATCCTCTCCCTTGCGCTGTTTTTTATCACCGGTCTGATCCTGCTCAGCAGAGTGCAAGGCGGGGGACCCAACGTCAGTCAGAGGTCAGGGGTCGGGGGGTCAGTAGACAGTAAACGGTAAACAGATGCGCAGACCGCACCCGTTCCATCCGCCGCACCCTCTGGTTGGAATTTCGATTGCAAAATTTAGGTTACATTTTATCCACTGACTTCTCCCCGAGAAGCCCCGCGGGACGGAGGATGAGTGTGATGATGAGAACAAGAAAGGCAAAGGCGTCTTTGTACGCGCTTGATAGGTAGCTCGCGCCGAAGTTCTCGATGAGCCCGAGCATGAACCCGCCGAGCATCGCGCCGGGGATACTGCCGATACCGCCAAGCACGGCCGCGGTAAAAGCCTTGATGCCCGCCAGATAGCCCATAAAGAAGTGCGCCACGCCGTAATAGAGAGTTACCATGACCCCTGCCACGGCCGCGAGCGACGAACCGATCATGAAGGTGATCGAAATGACCTGGTTGATATTGATGCCCACAAGACCAGCCATGACCCTGTCCTGCGACGTGGCGCGCATAGCCTTGCCAAGTCGTGTTTTCGCAACGAAGAAGTGGAGGGCGGCCATGATCAGGATCGATGCGCCCAGGATAAAAATCTGCGCCGGCGATACGTTCGCGCCAAAGAGTGAAAAACCTTCCAAGGGAAGCAGGGGTGGAAGATTTTTATATTCTTTCCCCTGGGCAAGCATCACAAAGTTTTGGAGGATGATCGACATCCCCACGGCGCTGATAAGCGGAGCAAGCTTGGATGCATTTCTGAGGGGCCTGTAGGCAACGCGTTCAATAACCGCTCCGTAGACAGCGCAGAATACCATGGATAGCAGGATGGTAAGCGCGAGGGACAGCGGCAGGCTGTATGCCGTAAGCCCCAGCCAGGTCAGCGCGCCGAGGACAATGATTCCGAGATACGCTCCCAGCATATACACTTCGCCATGGGCAAAGTTGATAAGCCGGAGAATACCGTAGACCATGGTATACCCGAGCGCGATGAGCGCATATACCGCGCCCAGGGCCAAGCCGTTTATAAGCTGTTGGGTGAACATACAATCAAATAATTATTGCGCAATGCGGATTGCAAATATCAAATTGCAAAATTGAATCAAATAACATTACCTTAATTTTGCAATTTGCATTTTACAATTTGAATTATTTTACTTCCTGGAACTTGCCGTCCCTGACCCGCCAGATCACATAGGGCGCCTTGGTCACATCGCCGTTCTTGTCGAATGATATATCGCCGAATGCGCCGTGAAAAACCGTTTTCGAGATGTACTCGGCGACCTTTGCGCCATCCGTGGTTTTCGTCTCCGCGATGGCGGTCAGGATGATGTTCGCCGCATCGTAAGCATGGATCGAGTACGGGCCCGGATCGCCGTACCTGGCCTTATAGTTATCCATGAATGACTTTGCCGACGGAAGCCCTGTTGGTTCCTTGCCAAAGGTCACATACGTCCCCTCGGCTGATTTACCGGCAATATTGATGAAGGTGGGGTCATACACGCCGTCACCGGTGAGCATGGGGATATTCATGCCGAGCTCTTTTGCCTGGCGTACCAATCTGCCGGCCTCGGGATAGATGCCGCCGAAAAAATAGAGCTCGGGCTTTTTCTCCTTCATGGTCGTGAGCACGGCCCGATAATCAGGGTCTCGCTGAATAATGCCCTCGTAATAGACAACCTGCGCCTTGTCGCCCAAAGCCTTTTTGAAATAGTCCGCCAGTCCCTGGCCGTACGCGGTCTTGTCGTGGATGATCGCTACTTTCTTCGGCTTGATGGTCTTCAGAACGAAGTCGGCGGCCACTCCGCCCTGCTGGTCATCGGTGCCGCAGACACGGAAAACTTTTTTAAAGCCCTGAAGCGTAAGCCGGGGGTTCGTGGTTGCCGGAGAGATCATGACTATGTTCGCGTCATGGTAGTACTTTGATGCGGGAATGGAACAGCTTGAATTCCAGTGGCCCACAAGGGCGACGGCCTTTTGATTGATGAACTTGTTCGCGATGGAAACCGCCTGCTTGGGGTCCGCTTGATCGTCTCCGGAGAGCAGGACGATCTTTTTCCCGAGTACGCCTCCCTTCTCGTTCCACTCGGCTACGGCAAGCTCCACCGAGTTTCTGAGGTCCACACCCATCTTGCTCTGGTCGCCGGTCATAGGGCCCGCGGCGCCGATTCTGATCACCGTCTCATCCTGGCGCATGCAGCCCAGAAGAAGCGCGAGGAATGCTATTGCGAATATCTTCTTCATAAATTCCTCCTGACCTCGGATAATAATCGTATCATGTCCCCTGCCGCCAGTCGGATATTTTCCGCTGACAGGACCGCGGAGATAACCGCGACGCCGTCCGCTCCGGCTTGAAGCGCCTCTTGAACATTCGTATGGTTGATACCCCCGATCGCGATGACCGGGATCGTGACCAATTGCCTGATCGCGCCGAGTTTTTGCGGCCCCTGCGCTTCGCCCGCATCCTTGGTCGATGTCGGGAACAGGGGTCCGAACCCGATATAGTCGGCGCCCGCTGCCTCCGCTCTTTTGGCCTGTTCAAAACTGTGAGTCGAGATCCCGATGATATTTTTTTTTCCGAGCAGCTTCCTTGCGTATTCAATCGGAAGATCGTCCTGCCCCAGGTGTACGCCGTCGGCGTCTACCGCCACGGCGATATCAGCATGATCGTTCACGATGAACAAGGCCTTGGCCTGATGCGCCATGCGGGCAAGGGCCAGCGCGGTTTCATATATCCGTCCGCGCGCGCCCTTCTTGCAGCGGTACTGGAAGAACCTCACGCCGCCGTAAAGCGCCTCTGTCATGGCCTGTTCCGCGCTGACGCGAAGCGCGTCCTGATCGATGATCAGGCAGAGCCCTCCGATATCACTGTGCCGGGTTATTGTACCGCTCCATGAACTTTGTGGAAATGTTCCCCGACTGGAAGTCGGGGTCGTCGAGGATCTTCTTGTGCATGGGTATCGTGGTCTTCACGCCTTCAATGATGAACTCATTCAGCGCGCGCTGCATCCGCATGATCGCATCGGCCCTCGTGTCCGCATGCACGATCAGCTTCGCGATCAGGGAATCGTAATAGGGCGGGATCACGTATTGCGTGTATGCGGCGGTTTCCAGCCGAACTCCGAGGCCTCCCGGAGGATTAAAAGCCGTGATCGTTCCCGGCGAGGGGGTGAACTTTTCCGGGTCCTCGGCGTTGATCCTGCATTCAATGCTGTGCCCTTTGATCTTGATGTCATTTTGGGTGAACGAAAGAGGCAGTCCGGCAGCCACGCGGATCTGCTCCTTCACGAGGTCAATTCCCGTTACATACTCGGTCACGGGGTGCTCGACCTGGATGCGGGTATTCATCTCCATGAAATAGAATTTCTTGTCCTCGTCCATCAGGAACTCGATGGTGCCCGCGTTCCGGTACTTGACGGCCCTGGCAATAGCAACGGCCATCTCGCCCAGCTGTTTTCGAAGACCTTCGTCGACAATAACGGAAGGGGCCTCCTCGATGAGTTTCTGGTGCCTGCGCTGGATAGAGCATTCGCGTTCACCAAGATAGACCGTGTTCCCTTTTTCGTCGGCGATAAGTTGGATCTCGATATGACGCGGCTGAAGGATATATTTCTCGATATAGACGTCGGCGTTGCTGAAGGCCGCGAGCGCCTCGGTCTGGGCCATGACAAAGGCGTTGGCGAACTCCGACTCGTCCATTACTACACGCATACCCTTGCCGCCGCCGCCTGCCGCGGCCTTGACAATCACCGGGAATCCCAGCTCGCGCGCGATCTCAATGGCGCTGCTTTCCTCGGTCACGACGCCGTCGCTGCCCGGCAGCACGGGGACGCCCGCCCTCTTCGCCGTTTCCCGCGCCCTGGCTTTATCTCCCATCTGCTTGATGCTCTCGGGGCTCGGTCCGATAAAGCGCAGACCGGTGGAGTTGCAGATCTCGGCGAAACTCGAGTTCTCGGCCAGGAATCCGTAACCGGGGTGAATGGCCTCGGCATCGGTGATCTCCGCCGCGCTGATGATGCTCGGCACATTTAAATAACTGTCAACGCTCTTTGGCGGTCCAATGCACACGCTCTCATCCGCAAAGCGCACATGCAGCGAGTTTGCGTCCGCGGTCGAATGCACGGCAACGGTCTTGATGCCCATCTCCTTGCATGCCCGAATAACGCGAAGCGCGATCTCACCGCGGTTGGCGATTAATATTTTTTTAAACACTCACTCACCTCAATGACTAACGTTCCGCGGAGCTACACCGGTTCAATCACAAAAAGCGGCTGCCCGTACTCCACGGGGGCGCCGCTCTCCACCAGGAGTTGAACGATCTTCCCCGCGGTCTCGGATTCGATTTCATTCATGAGCTTCATTGCTTCAATGATGCAGAGCGTCTGGCCTTTCTTCACCACGTCGCCGACCTCCACATACGCCGGTTTGTCCGGCGAACTTGACCGGTAGAACGTGCCGACAATAGGCGAGGTCACCTTAATCTGGTTCGTTGTAAGCGGTTTCGCCGATTTTTCAGCAACACCGGCGGGCCCCGGCGCCCCGGCGACCGCCGGCGCAACAAGGGAGACCGGCGGATACTCCATGCGCGGCAAAGATGGATGGAAGGTGACGTCACCGCCCTTCCGAAGACGCAATTTCACGCCGGAACGCTCGAGCTCCAGTTCCGAGATGTCGGTGTCCCTCAGTATTTCTATCAGTTCCTTGATCTCTTTCAGGTTCATGATTACTCCTTTTCCGCGTCGCTGGTGTGATGGTGAACGGGACTATTTCTTGACCCGTTCGACAAAGGTCCCCGTGCGCGTGTCGATCTTGAGGACATCGCCCTCATTCATGTAAAGCGGCACCTTGACCACTGCGCCGGTCTCCAGGGTTGCCGGCTTGGACCCACCCGAGGCCGTGTCTCCCCGTACCCCGGGGTCGGTCCTGGCGATCGCGAGCTCCACAAACATGGGGACTTCAATGTTAATCGGTATCCCCTTGTGATAAAGGACCTTGATTTCCATGTTCTCCTTGAGGTAACTGACACTATCGCCGAGCTGCTTTTCGTTCATGGATACCTGTTCGTAGGTGCTCGTGTCCATGAACGCCCGGTCTTTGTCAGCCGCATAGAGGTACTGCATGGTCTTTTCCTCAAGATCAGGAACGTCGACTTTTTCACCAGCCCTGAACGTCTTGTCGGTCACGTTCCCCGTTTTGAGGCTCTTAAACTTGGTCCTCACAAACGCCCCGCCCTTCCCGGGCTTTACATGTTGAAACTCCACGATCACATAGGGCTCGCCATCGAGCTCGATTTTCAAACCATTTCTAAACTCCGTTGTAGATACCGGCACTTCGCACTACCTCCTCGTTTTTTGTCTTTCGTCCTTACCTGTCCTCATTGTACGGGCGGGTTTCAAACACGCCCCTACCTCTATTGTCTACTTATTTTGTAACTACTCAGGTTGTCAGGTTCACGGTTCACGGTTGGCTACTTTGCTTTCCTGATATTTTTTGAGCTGATTGATGAATCCACGAACGGCAGCACGTGTTCGTCTGGCCTCAGTTGCCAAGCCTCAATATCTTCAAACCGTTCAATCTTCATCGCTCTTTAACCTTGAACCGTGAACCTTGGAACTTTGAACCTGAGTAGTTACCTTATTCTTATAACTCTTTCGGAAGCGTGGTCAGCGCTTTGGCGCCGGCTTCCGTCACCTGGACCATGTCCTCGATCCGGACCCCGCCCCAGCCGGGGATATACACACCAGGCTCGATCGTGAAGACCATGTTCTCTTCAACCCTCTCTTTTGACAGGGGCGAAAGCGATGGACCTT
>JANONA010000246.1:0-3632 GCA_031420575.1 Nitrospirota bacterium
GATGACGTGTTCCGGCGCGGCACCGAGCCCACGCAGTACGCTGATATGGTAAAAAAATCGAAAACCGATTTTTACAGCCTCGACCAGGGCGGTGTAGTGGAATTACCGAAGAAAATCAAGCCCGATGAAATAACGGATTGAACAAGGGCATTATGTTGCGGAATGAGAAGTACGGAATGAAAGAGGTAAACTGAATGGACTATAAGACGACGCTCAATTTACCTAAAACTGATTTTCCGATGAAGGCGAACTTGAAGGACCTGGAGCCGCGGACTATCCTGCGTTGGAAAGAGCAGAATACCTACGGCCGGATACAGGAGCGGAACAAGGGAAGGAAGCCCTATATCCTCCATGACGGACCGCCCTATGCGAACGGTCATATCCATATCGGCCACGCGCTGAACAAGATTCTGAAGGACATCATCGTGAAGTACAAGTCCATGCAAGGATTTTTCTCCCCCTATGTGCCGGGGTGGGACTGTCACGGCCTTCCCATCGAGCACCAGGTGCTCAAGAACCTGGGCCCCAAAAAAGAGACCATGAGCAAGGCCGAGATCCGGAAACTTTGCCGCGAGTATGCCGAGAAGTTCATCGCCATCCAGCGCGAGGAGTTCAAGCGCCTCGGCGTGTTCGGCGACTGGGACAATCCCTACCTCACCATGAACTACGCGTACGAGGCCGCGATCGTGCGGGAACTCGGCAGGTTCGTGGACACGGGCGGCGTATATAAAGGCAAGAAGCCGGTGCACTGGTGCGGGTCCTGCGAGACCGCGCTTGCAGAGGCGGAGGTGGAGTATGCCGACCACGAGTCTCCCTCCATCTCGGTCCGGTTCGCCCTCCCTGATGCGGCAAAGGCATTGCCGTCGCTTGCGGGCAAGAACGTCTCGATCGTGATCTGGACCACCACGCCCTGGACGCTTGTGTCAAACCTTGCCGTGGCGCTCCATCCGGAGTTCGATTACGCTGCCGTTGATATCGGTCAAAACTCGGTCATCATTGTTGCCGATGCGCTCCTCAGCCAGGCCATGCGGAAGTTCGGGATCACCGATTACACGGTCATCGAGAAGTTCAAAGGCGGAAAGCTCGAAGGGCTCAAGGCGCGCCATCCCTTTATCGACCGCGAATCCCTCGTGGTCCTCGGCGACCATGTGACGCTTGAGGCCGGCACCGGGGCAGTGCATACGGCGCCGGGACACGGCCAGGAGGACTATGAGGTCGGCCTCCGCTACGGTCTCGCTATCTATGCGCCCGTGGATCATAAGGCGCGGTTCACCAAAGAGGCGGGCCAGTTCGCCGGGGAGCACGTACACAAAGCGAACAAGGGGGTAATCGCGCTCCTGAAGGAAAAGAACGCCCTCCTTGCGGAGGAAAAGATATCCCACTCCTATCCCCACTGCTGGCGGTGCAAACACCCCGTGATCTTTCGCGCCACCGAGCAGTGGTTCATTTCCATGAAGACGAACGAGCTGCTCAAAAAGACCGTGGAGAACGTCCACGCCGTCACCTGGGTCCCCGGATGGGGCAAGGACCGGTTCCTCTCCATGGTTGAGCGCCGGCCTGACTGGTGCATCTCGCGCCAGCGGGCATGGGGAGTTCCCATTGTTGCGTTCACGTGCAAGGACTGCGGACAGTTGCTCCTGGAAAAAACGATCATCGATCATGTTGCGGATATCGTCGAAAAAGAGGGGGCCGATGCCTGGTTCACGAAATCTTCGGCTGAACTCCTGCCCGCGGGCACGGTCTGCAAGAAGTGCGGGAAACAAGACTTTGAAAAGGAGATGGACATCCTTGACGTGTGGTTCGACTCAGGCGTGAGCCACGCCGCGGTCCTCAAAGAACGCGCGGAACTCTCCTGGCCCGCGGACCTGTACCTTGAAGGGAGCGACCAGCACCGGGGATGGTTCCAGTCATCGCTCCTCACGTCGGTCGGGACCACGGGCACAGCGCCATACCGCGCGGTGCTGACCCATGGCTTCACGGTGGACGGGTCAGGCAAGAAGATGAGCAAGTCGGCGGGCAACGTGGTCGCGCCGCGGGAAGTGATCGACAAGTACGGGGCGGAAGTATTGCGGCTCTGGGTCTCGGCAGCGGACTACCGCGGCGATATCCGCATTTCCCCGGAGATCCTGGCCCATCTTGCGGAAGCCTACCGCAGGATCAGGAACACGAGCCGGTATCTCCTCGGGAACCTCCCGGACTTCGATCCTGATACGGACACGGTCGCGGACAAAGACCTGATCGAGATCGACCGCTGGGCGCTGCATCGTTTGCAGAAGTTAGTCCAGCGCGTCGGGAAAGCCTACGATGACTTCGAGTTCCACGTCGTGTTCCACTCGCTGCACAACTTTTGCGCCGTTGATATGAGCGCGTTCTACCTCGACATCCTGAAAGACCGGCTCTATACCGCTAAAACCTCATCAGTCGAACGGCGGTCGGGCCAGACCGCCATGCACGCGATCCTGTCAACCATGGTGCGCCTCATGGCGCCGGTTTTGTCGTTCACGGCGGACGAGGTCTGGAGCTTCATGAAGGAAAGCGGAAAAACCCAGAGCGTGTTCCTTGCCGGGTTTCCGAAGGTTGAGGAGAAGTACCTTGATGACGCCCTCGATGCGCGGTGGGACAGGATCCTCGCGGTGCGCGGCGAGGCAGCGAAGGCGCTTGAGGCGCTTCGCAGGGACAAGAAGATCGGCAATTCGCTCGACGCGGGCGTGACGCTCTACGTTGCGCCGGACCTGTACGAGCTTCTTGCTCATTACAAAAAAGACCTGGCCTTTATCTTTATCGTCTCTTCCGTGACTCTGGCAAAAGAGGCTGACGCGCCCGCTGACGCGCACACGAGCGATGTGATACAAGGGCTCAAGATCGCGGCTGGTCCGGCCACGGGCGCGAAGTGCGGTCGTTGCTGGATGTACAGCGAGACCGTGGGCACGGTGAAAGATCATCCTGAGATCTGCGGCAGGTGCGTGGGGAACCTGGCGTAGGGCGCGAAGTTGAAAAGACAGGAAGTTGAGAGGGTAAGGCGGAAGGTGATGAGGCTCGAAGGTAATGAAGGTATGAGGGTGAGAGGGTAAGGTAGGCAAGTTGAGCATTGGTATCTTCCCACCTTCCCACCTTCCCACCTTCAAAACATCCCTGAACAAGTATTATCATTCTATGAACTACTGGAGCGTTTTTTGAAAAACAAATACTTCTTGGCCGGTTCTATCGTCGGCGCCGTGCTGGTCCTTGACCAGCTTACGAAATATGTTGTGGAAGCCCGTATCCGGCTGCACGAAGTCATCACGGTCATCCCCGGATTCTTCAACCTGACTCATGTGCGGAACAAAGGCGCGGCTTTCGGCATTCTTTCCGATCTGCCGGATTTCTGGCGGAGCGCGTTTTTCATCACCGTTACGATCGTGGCCGTGGCCATGATCGCCGCGCTCATCCGGAAGACCCATGAGCGCCTGCTCGTGTCCGCGTTCTCGCTTATCGCGGCCGGCGCGGTGGGCAACGTGATCGACCGTATCCGGTACGGCGAGGTGGTGGATTTTATCCAGTGGTACGTGAAGTCATACTACTGGCCGTCGTTTAACGTGGCGGACTCGGCCATTACGGCCGGCGTGGCGCTCCTGGCGATTGAAATGCTGTTT
>JANONA010000247.1:0-2717 GCA_031420575.1 Nitrospirota bacterium
AGTGGGCGCCGACGCGGCCTGCGACACGACACTCAGGAAGATGGGCAAGAGCTTTACCTTCAGCGACGTCACGGCGTGCAACGAGCTCTTTGCGCGCCACGAGATCGCCGCGTCGCATTTCTTCATGTTCGGCGGCCCGGGTGAGACCGAGGAGACGGTGCATGAGGGGATCAGGAACATCCTCGGGCTCCAAAAATGCGTGGCCTTTATTTTCATGGGCATACGGATACTGCCTGACACGCCGCTTGCCCGCCTGGCCGTCAAGGAGAAGCTCATCGCCTCTGACGAGGGAATGCTGAAACCAATTTATTATCTTTCTCTGGCTGTTGATAAGCAATGGCTTGAAGACACGCTGACGAAGGCCTTTACCGGTGTGCGTCATTGTGTGTTCCCGCCCGACGCCATGGACAGCAGCCTCCAGATGCTCCACAAGCTCGGCTACACCGGTCCCCTGTGGGACCTGCTGCTTCCGAACAAGAAACCCCGGGAGAGGTCAAGGAATGCCGCACAGCAATAGCATACCGCCGGACCGGCTATGGGTCGTTGTTCCCGTTTTCAACAACAAGGACACGGTGAAAGACGTTGTCGCTGAATGCCGTTCCGTGATGAAGAACGTCGTGGTGGTTGATGACGGCAGCACGGACATCGAGGTGACCGCGCTCCTCACGGGTATGGACGTGGTCGTTCTGAAGCACGGGAAAAACAGGGGAAAGGGCCAGGCGATTCTTACGGCGTCGCGCTATGTCGAGGAACAGGGTGGTCTTTATATAATCACCATCGACGCCGATGGCCAGCATTATCCACGGGATATCGAGAAATTTATTCCCCGCATGCGGGAAGACGAACCGAGCGTCATCATCGGCAGCAGAGACTTCGATACCGTGAATGTCCCCGCGTCGAGCCGTTTCGGGCGGTCCTTTGCCAACTTCTGGCTCAAGGTCGAGACCGGTCAGGCCATCGATGACTGCCAGAGCGGGTTCCGGGCCTATCCGGTCCACTATCTCAACCAACTGCGGTTCAAGGGCTTGCGCTACGATTTCGAGGCGGAGGTCCTGGCCAAAGCAGCCTGGGCCGGACTCAAGCTCAGTACGGTCCCGATCAGCGTCAAGTATCCGAAACCCGGGGCGCGGATCTCGCACTTCAAACCTTTTTTAGACAACCTGCGGCTTACCCGCATTCATTCCATGCTGGTGGGCAGACGTTTGCTTCCGTTTCCGCACAGGAAATTAGTGAAAGGGGAGAAGGTCTTTGATCTCTCGCTTCTGCGCCATCCGGGCAAGGTTTTGAGGATGCTTTTGCAGGAGAACGCCACTCCGGGGGGGCTGGCGACGTCCGCGGCGATCGGCCTGTTCCTCGCCGTGCTGCCGATACTGTTCGCGCATTCGCTCGTGATCCTCTATGTCTCGCAGCGGCTGAACCTGAACAAGGTCGTGTCCCTGAACGTTCAGCACCTGGCAATGCCGCCGTTCGTGCCGGCGCTGTGCATCGAAACGGGGTATTATATGCGGCATGGCCAGTGGCTGACCGAGCTCTCGTTTAAAACCGTGTTCGAGCAATTTTCATCACGACTGTATGAATGGTTCCTCGGCTCCCTGATCATCGCTCCGCTCGCCGCCCTTCTGATCGGCGGTCTTGTGTATGGCGCGGCGCTCGTGATCAAACGGGTAAGGTATGAGCATGGCGCCAAAGGATATTGAACGGAAGAGGGGGACTAAGCTCGGTTTTTGGTTTTTCCGGACCGCTGCGCGCATATTCGGCCTCAGGGGCGCGTACGGGCTTCTCTATTTCGTTGGCCTCTATTATTTGATCTTTGACCGTGCCGCGGTCGCCGCAAGCATGGCCTATGTCAGGAGACGCTTTCCGGACCACGGCGCGCTCCGGCGGCTGCTTGATGTGTACTTGTTGTTCGTGAACCAGGGGAAAAGCCTCATCGATCGGCACTCCGTGGCCGCCGGCGGCAGTGACATCAGTCTCGAGCTCGTCGGGTATGAGAAGATACACGATTACCTGGCCGAGGGGAAAAAGGGGATGATCCTCCTGACCGCCCATGTGGGCAACTGGCAGGTTGCGTTGACCGCGCTCCGGAAGCTCGAACGGACGGTTTACCTCATGATGCGGCCCGAGGACAATGTTGCCGTGAAAGAAGCGCTGAATATCGACAGCGAAAAGGAGACGATCCGTATCCTTTATACCGACGGCGCCCTGGGAGGCGTGGTTGAGGCTTTGAAGGCCATCAGCCAGGGAGGCATCGTCTCGATCATGGGAGACCGCACCTACGGGTACGGTTCGGTTGAAGCGTCCCTGCTCGGCGGAAACGTCCGGTTTCCTTACGGTGTCTTCAGTCTCGCGGCCGCTGCTCGATGTCCCGTGGCAGTGCTGCTGTCGGCGAAGGTCGGCGTGAAAAAGTATGTTACCGATGTCTCGCACGTTATCGATCCTCCCGTGGGCAAGGGGGGCAGGAAGGACGCGGAGATCACCGCGTGTGTTCAGGAATTCGCCCGCATCCTGGAAGAGTATGCTGTTCGCTATCCCTACCAATGGTTCGTTTTTCGCGACATGTGGCGGGGAAATGATTGATACCTAAAAACTGCAAACCACAGAGGCCACAGAGATAAATCTTGAGTATAAAAACCTTGAAAACCCTTTTATTCTCCGTGTTCTCGTGAGTTTGATTTTGAAAAATTATAAGACTTGTAGCAGTCACCTTTTGAGTGCGC
>JANONA010000248.1:0-2297 GCA_031420575.1 Nitrospirota bacterium
GACATCGACGTGCGGCTCATCGGCGCGTGGAAGGAAATTCAGCTCGACCGTATCAAGGACATCAGCAGGCGGCTGGGGCTCGGCGAGGTCCATGCGGTGCTGTTCTCGCTGGACCAGGGAAATGAATTGGTAATTCCGGTAGCGGATGAGTATTGCCTGCTGCTCTTCCTGTCGGCCTACGCCAATATCCAGGACGCCATGAAAGAGGCCAGGAGCGCCATTGAACGGTTGAGGAAAGAGCTCGAGTGACGCCGTTACAGTTGGTCGAACGTTCCCAGTTTTCTGAACTTCTCATACCGCAGCTTCACGAGTTCGTCGGACGGTGTGCTCTTAATCTCCGCCAGGTTCCTCGTAACGGCTTCCTTGAGCAATTCCGCGGCCCTCCGCGGGTCACGGTGCGCTCCGCCGATCGGCTCCTCCACCACTTCATCGATCACCTTCATATGGAAAAGGTCCTGCGCCGTGATCTTGAGCAGTTCGGCGGCCTCGCTCGCCTTGGCGCCGTTGTTCCAGAGGATAGCGGCGCACCCTTCGGGGGAGATAACCGAGTAGGTGGAGTGCTCAAGCATAAGCACGCGGTCCGCAACGCCCAGCGCGAGCGCGCCGCCGCTTCCGCCTTCGCCGATCACCACCGCAACGATAGGGACCTTGAGCATGGACATGACAAAGAGGTTTCGGGCGATGGACTCTCCCTGTCCCCGTTCTTCCGCGCCGATGCCGGGATAGGCGCCCTGGGTATCGATGAAGGTGATGACGGGTTTATTGAATTTCTCCGCGAACCGCATCAGGCGCAAGGCCTTGCGGTATCCCTCGGGGTTCGGCTGCCCGAAGTTGCGGTGCACCCGTTCCTTCAGGGTCCTGCCTTTCTGGTGGCCGATGACCACGACCGGCATCCCGTCTAATTTTGCCAGGCCGCAGACGATGGCCGGGTCGTCGGCAAAGCCGCGGTCGCCGTGCAGCTCCGTGAAATCGGTGAAGATGGCCTCGATGTAGTCGAGGGTATAGGGGCGGTTCGCGTGGCGCGAGATATGTACCTTCTGCCACGGCGTGAGACGGGAATAGATCTCGGCCACCAACTGATCGGATTTCTTCTGGAGTTTGAGTATCTCTTCCTCGAGGTCGATGTTCCCGTTCGACGTGAAGAGCGTCAGTTCCTCGATCTTTTTTTCCAACTCGGCAATCGGTTTTTCAAACTCGAGATATTCTGACGGCAAGTTCCGCTCCTTGGCGTTCCCTATGATGACTAAAAACACATTTGCCGCTCATGGTGACGCGGCAGAGGGACTCATTTCCTTTTTCCTGGCGCATATTATCGGATATTAAAGGGCTATTGTCAAGGGTTTGTTCAAAAGTTCATTTAACCTCTTGCCTTTTCACCGGTTTTGTAGTACCTTTTCCCGTGTCGGACACAGACACCCGTCAGCCAGGCAGGGCACATGCTAAAATCCAGCAACAATAATTCAACAACAAGCGCCTCCGGCCACACGAACCGCTTTCTTCTCGTGGTGGACAGCGACGCCAATGACCTGTTCTACGTCTCCATGCTCCTTCAGCGGTTTGAATACAATATCTTTACCGCCAGGAACGCTGGTGAGGCCATGGAAATGTCTTCCGTGGCCGTTCCGTCCCTTATCATCACCGACCTGACCCTCGCGGACATGAACGGACTCGAACTCATCAGGAGGCTCAGGCAGGGGCGGCTTACGGCAAACATCCCGGTCATCGTCAAGACCGCGGACCACACGCCGGAAAAAGAACGGCAATGCCTTCAGGCGGGCGCCGCCGCCTGCATTCGGAATCCGGTCCAGGCCGAGGAACTGTATCGCGCGGTCCAGGCGGCCATCGAGTCCACGCCGCGCGATAGCATCCGCATCCCCACGCGCCTGCCCGTGTCCCTGAACAACATGCCGTTCCTTTGCAATGAAGGAGAGTGCGCCTCGGTCCTGTCCGAACACGGCATGTACATCCGGACGCTCAAACCCTATCCCAAAAAATCGCTGGCCACGGCGCAAATCAAGATAAACAACCACGTCATTGCCGTTGAATCCGAGGTTCTTTACAGCCATGCGTTCGGCGATGGGCCGAACAAAGAGCCCGGCATGGGTCTCCAGTTCACCCGGATCGCACCGCAGGACCAGGAACTGATCCGGCAATTCATCAGGCAGGAGATCAGCAAAGGCATCAAAACGGTCTAACGCCGGGAAACAACGGCAAGGTCAACGTTCCGGGTGATGCGCGGGTGCGCGACTGTTATGATTTTCCCTAGTGCGGTCCGTTCGGGGAACGGACCCTACGCT
>JANONA010000249.1:0-7611 GCA_031420575.1 Nitrospirota bacterium
GCTGCTGGTTCAATCATGCTGATTGAACCGACTAATTAACGTGTGGTTCAGGCTGCACGCCTGAACCAGCAACCTCAATAATGCCATTACTTCAAAGACACTGGGTTCCCCCCGAAACTTACGGGAATGAGCAACGGTTGGAGCAGGAGGGACAATGATCAGATTGGATGCCGGACAGATAGAGGTTGTGGACGATGCAATGGTGGAAATCCTGAAGCGGAAGAGGCCCTACGAGCGGATACAGATCGGCTTTACCATGTGGGAGTCGTCTCACACGATGCTCACGGTTCACCTCCGAAAAACTCACCCTGAATGGGACGATAAGGAAGTCGCAGGGGAAGTGGCGAGGAGATTTCTTCATGGGACCATATGAATTGCTTGAAAAGGTTGTCGAAACGTTCGAGCGACTTGATATTCCTTACCTCGTGACCGGTTCCGTTGCCGCAATGGCGTACGGCGAACCCCGCATGACGAACGACATCGATATCGTTGCGGAAATCGGAGAGCAGCACATCGCCGGGTTGTTGGTGTCTTTTCCCCAGGACGAGTATTACATCAGCGACGAGATGATTCGCGAGGCCATCCGGCATAAGGGTCAGTTCAATGTTATACATCCGACATCCGGGCTCAAAGTAGACATTATTATACGGCGTAACACGCCTTTTGATGCCAGCCGGTTTTCTCGTATGCGCCGCATCCAGACGGGAGAAACCTACCAGGCCAACTTTGCCGCCCCCGAGGACGTAATCATCAAGAAGATGGAGTTCTATAAGGCCGGCGGATCGGAAAAGCACCTTCGAGATATCACCGGGATTGTCAAAATCAGCGGTGCTGAAGTAGACAGGCAATATATTGAAGATTGGGCAAAGCGGCTTGGTTTAACAGAGGTATGGGAAGCGATCCTAAAAAGGCTTGGTGAAAAGGAGTAGCGAGGCAGGAGAGGGTATCGGGGGTCGCTTCTTTGATCTTGACAATGATGACAAGGTTAAAGAAGTGACCCTCTGGATGCTTCCTGAATATGGATAGAGCAGCGGTTTCCTAAACTGCTGCCCTGGGCTCGTTTGTCTTGTTTTCAACGCGCCGGGAACCTGATATAATAAAGACGGATTTAATCGCAGTGATCAATGGATAGGGTGTGTACCGGAGGCAGTGTGAAAAAAGTATTGATCGTTTTTATCACGGCGTTGTTCTTGAGCGTCAATGGCAACGCAGGTGAACTGCTTGTGCAGGCTGGCCCTGCGAAGGCGACCCGGCAGACAGATACAGCGGGTCAGCCACAAGACGTGAATAATCCTGAAAGCACTCTGCCCACCGAGCAGCAACAGAAATCTCCGCAAAGCACGTACTTTGGAAACAAAACGGACAGGCCGGTTTCCGCGCACAAGGTGAATTATGTTTCTCTGAATCATTGGCCCACGAACAGCAAAGCGCAGGTCAAGTACCAGATAAGCATGAAGTTCCGGGTGCTGGAGCCGAACTTATATGTTCTCAAATATAACCTTTTCCCCGCTTATTTTGCTTATACGCAGAAGTCGCTCTGGAACGTAGGGCAGCAGTCAATGCCTTTCGAGGAAAGCAATTATAACCCGGAGTTTTTTTTAGATTATCCGGTCAATGCCGTTGTCATCGGCCGGCTTAAACTGCGTAACATAGTTATCAGTCCCATCGAGCACGAATCCAACGGTCTCTCCGGCATACAGTCGCGAAGCTGGAACAGGCAATATGTTTTGATCAAGTTTGGATTCGAGTCGAAGGAAAAACTGGCAGTAACGAACTCCTTTCTGGCGGACAAGGCGTTATTATATGTCAAGCTCTGGAAGGCATCGGGGTATAGCAACCAGGATGACTATCTCCGGTCTATCGGCAGCAACGATACCTTCCTGGGTTATAGGGGACGTGGGGAGCTCGGGGTAAGCATCAGGAACTTTCTCTGGGGAGGAAGCTTACAGGACCATCAACTGGATATAAGAATGCCGCTATTCAATGACAAACGCAAAAATTCTTACGAACTCGAATTCCGGCAGCATCTTCCGAATATGAATTTCGCGCTTTACCTGCAGTACTGGTATGGCTACGGAGAAACCCTGCTGCGATTCGATCAGTTCGGACGCAGAGGTTTTGTCGGGCTCGCCTTTTCTTATTAAAGGTATGCGGGAGGAAGGGGAAATGGTTACCATAATTCTTGTTGTTATTGTCATAAACAACATAACGTTGATACGTGACAAACGAGGAACTTTGGGGACATAATGTCACGAGTGTCATTTTGCTAGATTGATAGTTCCCTGTTCTATGGGCGGTGATAAATTTTAGAAACGAACGATTCTTCGCTTGTGAAGCGGAATATTGCTGCCGTTAAACAAGGTGTGCAGAAAATAGTCGGCCAACCGCGGACAACTAAAGAGACCCTTATTTAAAACCTGATATGGCATTATCTGTCCTTGACAAAAGGACACATTCTGATTATACTGTAGCACACTATGACATTGCATCCGGTTCTCAACGAAAAGTTAAATGCGGCTGTTTTGGCAAGCCCACGCCTGAAAGCAACGCGAAGGGACGCTGCGTTGCCGTCTGTCCCCGGCAAGGTCCATGCGGTCATCGGCATGCGACGGGCCGGGAAGACGACCTTCCTGCGTCAATTGCAGGAAGAGTGGCGTCGTACCCTGCCTCCGGAGCGGGTTGTCTATCTGAGCTTCGACGACGACCGTCTGGCAGACCTGTCATCGGAACAGCTTAACCTGTTGCTGGAGGAATATTACCGGCGCTTTCCCGAACTACGCGGAAAGAAATCCGTCAGCTGGCTGCTTGATGAGGTCCAGCTTGTGAACGGCTGGGAGCGGTTCGTCCGCAGGGTCATGGATACGGAGCGGGTGGAGTTCGTTGTGTCAGGCTCGTCGGCTAAGATGCTGAGCCGGGAGGTGCATACATCGCTGCGCGGACGCGGGATGGAGACAGTGATCCGTCCGTTCAGCTTCAGGGAATTTCTGAGGCATCGCGGCACGGAGCCGACACGGCGCATCCGCGAACTTACGGCAGGCGATCGGTCGCTGGTCGAGAAGGAATTCCGGGAATATCTTGTGGCCGGCGGCTTTCCGGAGGCGCAGGGACTCTCGCGCGAACTGCGGGTTGATCTTCTGCAAGGGTACGTGGATACCGTGCTGTTCCGGGACATCGTGGAGCGGCACGGCGTTACCCAGACAGCCGCGCTCCGCTGGCTGACGAGGCATTGCCTGCGAAATCCAGCCGGGAGCCTGAGCGTGCACCGGCTGCATCTGGACCTGAAGGCGCAGGGCCACGGCGTTGCCAAGGACGCCCTTCACGCCATGATGGGGCATCTGCAGGACGCTTTCCTCGTAAGCGCCGTGACGCTGGCAACGGATTCCGAGCGGCGTCGCAACTCCAACCCCCGAAAGGTCTATCCGGTGGATGCCGGGCTTATCAGCGCCTTCGACCGCTCAGGCCGTACGAATGTCGGGCACGCCCTGGAAACGGTCGTGCTGCATGAACTTGAACGGCGCAAGGCGGAGATCGGCTACGTTCGCACACCCGGAGGCTTTGAGGTGGATTTTCATGCACGGTTTCCCGACGGCAAGGATGAATTGATCCAGGTCTGCGCGGATGCCGGTTCGGGTGAGACGCTGGAGCGGGAGATGCGGGCGCTCAAAGATGCGGCGGGTGATTTTCCGCGCGCGCGGCGGAGACTGCTGGCGCTTACGTTCGATCAACTCCCGACAGCGCCGGTGAAAGGCATAGTGAGCCAGCCGGTCTATGAATGGCTGTTGACGGAAGGCTCCTGAAGGTTGTCGCCAGGGAAGTTTCCGGGCTGATTTCTTACGGATTGATCAGAAACTCATCGGGGTTTTGCTTCCCACCAGTTGTAATCACCCGTCGCCCTTCGATCTTCAACCGATTTTCCGCATACAACTGGATAGCCCGGGAATAGATTTTATGCTCCTGCCTGAGAATGCGCTCGGACAGGCTGTCTTCGGTATCATTGTTCAGCACCGGCACGACAGCCTGGATGACGATCGGTCCCGTGTCCATACCCTCGTCCACGAAGTGCACGGTGCAGCCGGAGAACTTCACGCCGTGGTCCAAAGCAGCCTTCCGCACATGCAGGCCGGGGAACGCCGGGAGCAGGGCGGGGTGGATGTTCAGGATACGATTGGGATAAGCCTTGATGAGGGTCGGCGTGATGATGCGCATGAAACCGGCCAGGCAGACAAGCTCGACATTGAACTTCTTGAGCTCTTGTGCGAGCAATGCGTCATACTCATCCCTTTTGCCTTTGTATCCTTTTGCGCTCACGTGTACCGCCGGGAGATTGTGCTTTCGCGCTCGCTCGAGCGCATAGGCGTCAGCCTGGTCGCTGATCACAACAACGAGCTCGGCGGAGAGCCTGCCGGCTTCGATGTTGTCGATGATGGCCTGGAGGTTGGAGCCGCGACCGGAGGCGAGGACGCCCACCTTTAGCTTTCTCATACTCTCTCCCTAGTGCTGATGGTCTCTCTATATCGTATTGTGTAGATCATGATGGTAGGAAGGTAAGAGGTTAAGAAGGTAAGAAGTTTGGACTTTGAGAAGAGAGGATTCTTTTCCTACCTTCCTACCTTCCTACCTTCCTACCTTCATCTTCAACGTACTTCACTCCCGGTCTGCCCTTCACGATCTCCCCGATGAGATACGCTTGCTCGCCAAGCTTCTTTGCCTTCTTCATCACCGCGTCGGCCTGTTTTGCCGGCGCCGCGAGGACCATGCCGAGGCCCATGTTGAAGTCGCGGTACATCTCGTCGTCGTCCACCCCGGCCTTCTTCCGGATCAACATGAATATGGGATGTATATCCCAGGTCCCTTTGCGGATCAGCGCCTGCGCGCCTTTCGGAAGCATGCGCGGCGCGTTCCCCGTGATGCCGCCGCCGGTGATATGCGCCATGCCATGGATGTCGAAGTCTTTCAGCAGCGCCATGATGGTTTTCGCGTAGATCCTCGTCGGCGTGAGCAGCGCCTCGCCGAGGGGTCTGTTGCCCAGCTCCGACAGGGTATCGTTCACGCCGTATCCGGATTTTTCGAACAGGACCTTGCGCACGAGCGAAAAGCCGTTGCTGTGGAGACCCGAAGAGGCGAGGCCGATGAGCTGGTCTCCGGGCTTTATTCTCGATCCGTTGATGATCTTCTTTTTCTCGACCACGCCTACGGCAAATCCCGCGAGATCGTACTCGTCCTCAGCGTAGAACGACGGCATTTCCGCTGTCTCGCCGCCGATGAGCGCGCAGCCGGACTGCTTGCAGCCCTCGGCAATGCCCTTGATGATATCCGCATGGGCCTCAGGCTTGAGCTTGCCCGTGGCGAAGTAATCGAGGAAGAAGAGCGGTTCCGCGCCCTGCACGATGATGTCGTTCACGCACATGGCCACAAGGTCGATGCCTACCGTGTCATGCTTGTTCGTGAGAAAGGCGATCTTGAGCTTGGTGCCCACGCCGTCGGCGCCGGATACAAGGACAGGGTCCTTGTATTTTTTGAGCGCAAAAAGCCCGCCGAATCCGCCGATGTGCGTCATGACCTCGGGTCTGAACGTGGATTTTACATAAGGTTTTATCTTCTCGATGAACAGGTCGCCGGCATCGATATCAACGCCCGCGTCTTTGTAGGTGATAGCCATAAACGGATCCTTTCTGATTTTTCGGAGATAGTACCTGTAATGCGGAGGGATGTCAAGATGTCAATATGCGGAAAATTTGTTGACTATCTGGCGGACTTATATAGAATATCCTTGAAATGTAGTGCGGAATCCAAGAGGACAACTTCATAACCCGATGCAATCTATCCCAAAAGGGGAAGCAATAGAGTTATATCTTTAGTGGCAACAATTACCTCTATTCAGGAAAATCCCATGCACGATGAGATAAAAAAATACACTCAAAAACTTCTCCGCGACAAGACTGCAATCGCGGACACCATACGGTTCTATCGATTAGACGATGTGGTGACGACAAATGCGCGGGACGAGTGGCTCCCGGTGTTTGCCGGGATATTCAACGACCTCACGGTCACTTCGCTCCTGTTCGCAATGCCCACCCTTCCTTTTGCCGACCTGCTTGTGGAACGGGCTGACCCGAAAGCGGACAGGCTCGTGCCGAAGGACAGCGAGACAAAGGTTTTCCTGCACGACATTCCGTTCATCAGAGAGCGTGAGTGGGTTGGAAAACCGAAAACAGAGCTTGCAGGCATGATCATCCGCTGTTTGAAAGAGCGGAAGGCCGTGATCATCCAGGGGCTTGGCGTCGTTGCAACGGGCGGATTGACGGTGGAGCAGGCATATATCGGCTTCTCCACCATATTCCACACGACCTTCGTGAAATATCTTCTCGATGTATTGATTGAAGGATTCAGGCTGCCGGATGAACAGCGGCATTTCCATGACTTCAAAAAATCCTATTTCAAGCCGCGGGACCTGGGAGACCTTGTGTTTATGACAGGCCCGATCAATGACCGTGACGCCATTGTCACGGAGCTCTGTCGCGTGGGTCGGTATACGGTTGAGAAGGGTTATGTGGATTCGTTCTTCGGGAACATCAGTTACTTCGACGGCAAGACCATATACATCAGCCAGACCGCCTCGTCGCTCGACGAGCTTGAAGGCCATATTGACCCCGTGCCGCTCGATGGGTCTTCGACTGCCGGACTGTCCGCCTCATCCGAACTGCCGGCGCACAAAGGGGTATACCTTGCTTCGAACTACCGGGCCATTCTGCACGGACACCCCCGGTTCAGCATCGTCATGTCCATGTTTTGTGAAGAAGAGAACTGCGAGATTGAGGACTGCAACCGCCGCTGTAACCGCAAACGCGCTGTCCGCGGTGTGCCGATTATCGCGGGCGAGACGGGCGCCGGCGGCCTGGCAAAGTCAGTCCCTGTTGCCATCAAGGAATCCGGGGTCTGCATTGCTTTTGGTCATGGCATCTTTGCGGCGGGTGAGAGGGATTTCAAGGACGCCTTCATGAGGATGGCGGAGGCGGAGAACCGGTGCAGGGAAGAGTATTTTACGTTGATGGATAAAAGATAGTACAGGGGACAGGGTACAGAGTACAGAGTACAGAGTACAGGGTACAGAGTACAGAGTACAGGGTACAGGGTACAGAGTACAGAGTACAGAGTACAGGGGACAGAGTACAGAGTACAGGGGACAGAGTACAGAGTACAGGGGACACACTATATTACTTTGTATTTTACACTTTGTACTTTGTACTATGTACTTTGTACTTTGAACTTTGCACTCTGTACTTTGTACTGTGTACTGTGTACTGTGTACTGTACTATTTAAACTACCCTTTCCAGCCTGTTGCTATCGAGAAACAAAAGATAACCCTCCACTTTTTCCAGCCTGAAGATCTCTCTCACCGCCTCACAATAGATCACGAGCTGCGGTTTGTAATGCTCCTTCCACGCTCTCAGCGCTTCGTCGTTCTCTATCAGAATGGATTTGTAGTCGACCACAAAACCCGCGCCGTCTTTTATCACCACGCGGTCCATGATGCCGCTTATGAGCGCATGGCCTTTTTTATAGAGGAACGGCAGTTCCGAGTATGCGGTATCAGTGCGCTCGAAAATCCA
>JANONA010000250.1:0-15567 GCA_031420575.1 Nitrospirota bacterium
TTGAAATGGAGATCTTTCCCTTCGTGCCCAGATCGAAGCCTGTTTCCATAAGGGCGACCTGCCGATCCCGCGCCCGCTGATAGCCGGATTCCTCCCTCACCTTCTCTTCGAGAGCGCCCCGCAGCAGGTCGCTCAGCGAACTGTCCTTCTTCACCGCCAGTGACTTGGCCTTCTTCAGCAAAGCTCGGGGTATCGATAGCGTTACGTTCTGTCGCTCCATAACAACCTCCTTTCACGTATTTATGTGTATCACATATTTACGTGATAGTCAATAGGTGACTTACACCTTTCGGCCTCTCACTCCTTCGACGCCCTCGGATTCACCGCCACGTACACCACGCTCTGGAGCAGACTGCCCAGGCGCACAAGCACCGCGGCCATGATCGCGATGCCCATGATGACGGGGTAGTCACGGTCCTGCGCCGCCTGCCAGGCCATCCTGCCCATGCCCGGCCAGTTGAACACCTGCTCCACGATCACGGCGCCGCCGAGGATGAACGGGATCTTGCTTGCCACGATCTCGGTCACCGGGATAAGCAACCCTTCTTTGAACGAATGTTTCCAAACCGATGCGCCCTTGGCCCGGGCCGTGCGGATATAGTCCTCGGCCATGACCCGTGCCATCTCGTCGCGCAGATAGCGGATCACCTCGCTGATCGTCCCGTTGCCCACGCCGAGCACGAAGATCGGCAGGAGCATATAGAGCCAGCGGAACTTCTGGTCCCCGCTTGAGAACCCGAAGGCGAGCGGGAACAGGCCGAGCTGGTGAGTGAAAAAATAAATAACGATGTACCCCAGCCAGAACACGGGAAGGGCGGAGATGACGTAGGAGAACATGGTGAGGGGCCACGATATCTTATTAATACCGCGCACCGCGGAGTAGAGCGCGATCGGCACGGCGATCAGGAGCGTCACGATCATGGAGCCGATGGTCAGGATGAGGGTGTTCCATCCAACACGGAGCGCCTCGGGGAGGACCGGCATGCCGGTGCGGATGGAGGCGCCGAAGTTACCCTGAAGCATGTTCGCAAGCCAGGACAGGTACTGTGAATACCACGAACGGGGAACGCCGAGCGCTTCACGCAAGCCGGCCCGCGCTTCTGGTGAAGACATCTGCCCTTCGAGCAGCACGCTGAAGGGGTCACCGGGGGACGCGAAGAGGATGATAAAGACCACGAAGCTCACACCCAGAAGCAGGAGCGCCGTCATCATCAACTCCCTGGACAACACCAGGGCTATGGGCCGGATGGCGGAAAGTTTCATATTCCAGGAATAGCCTTGCCACAGACCTTCACTCTGAACCGTGAACTTTGAACTCTGAACTTTGCACTCCGCACTCGAACTTATTTCTGGTCCTTCTCTTCCATAAACCACTCATCCGCATAGGAGAAGAACTTGTAGGGATGAATGGCCACACGCCGCACCTTTTTTTGGTACGCCGCGTAGTTCGTCAGCGTCCAGAGGAAGGTGTAGGGGTTCTCATCGGCCAGGATCGCGTGGAGCTTGCGGTTGATCGTCCGTCGCTTCTCGTGGTCGAGCGTGAGCTTGCTCTCGTTGATCAGGCCGTCCACTTCCGGGTTCGAGTAGCCGCCGAAGTTGTTCTTCCACGCCCCGATCTCGCCGGAATGGAACAGCGAGGAAATGTCGGCGGAGTCGTCGAAGACCCAGGACGCGAAGATGACGTCGAAGTCGTGCTCGAGGAAGACATCCTCCCTCCAGGCCTGCCACTCCTTGAATTCCACCTTGATATCAACGCCCACGTTCTTGAGGTAGTTCTTGAACGCGAGCACCACGCGCTTCACGGCCTCGCTCTCCTTCTCGATCGGCACCTTGAGCGACAACGTCAGCCGCGTGCCGGCCTTCTGCATGAAGCCGTCGGCGCCCCGGGTGAAGCCCGCCTCCTGGAGCAGCGCGATCGCCTTCTGTGGATCGAAGGCCAGGGGCTGCACGTCGAGGTTGTAGGCCCAGCTCCCGGGCGCAAAAGGCCCGGAGACGATGGTCCCCTGGCCGTTAAAGAAGGAGTCGAGCATCTCCTGCCGGTTCACGGCATGGGTAAAGGCCTTGCGCACGCGCTTGTCCGCAAGGAGCAGGTTGCGGGAGTTGTAGCCGAAGAAGGAGTAGGAGAGCGCATTGTAGGGCTGGAGGATGAAGCGCTTGTCGCCCTGGATCTCGGGGAGGTCGCGGGGGTTCACGAACACGATCATGTCGATGGCGTTGAACATGAGCGCCTGGGTCATGATGTTCTGGTCCGCAAAGGGCTTGGAAACGAACTTGTCGATATGCGGCCTGCCCTTGAAGTAATTCTCGTTCGCCACAAGGATGAGCTCGCGCTCGGACGTAATGTTTTTCAATATATAGGGGCCGGTGCCGATGGGGTTCTGCACAAAAGGGTCATCCCGGGTAAGATAGTTGGGATTACTCGGGCCGTGTTTCGGGATGATCTTAAAACTGAACTTGGCGAGGGCATTCAGGATCGGCCTCTTCAGCGTGAACTTGACGGTGTAGTCATCAAGCTTCTCCACGCTGTCGATGAACTCGTAACGCACTTTGAGCGGGGTGATGGTCTTGGGGTGCATCATGATCTTGTAGGTGAAAACCACGTCCTCGGCCGTGAACGGCGCGGGCGCCGCGCCTTCCCTGGCATGCCAGGTTACGTCCTTCCGGAGCGTAAAGGTATACGCGCGCCCGTCCGGGGAGCGGTCCCATTTCTCCGCAAGCTCGGGGACGAGCTCCTGCTTCTCGTTGATCCCGACGAGCCCGTTGAAGACCAGCTCCGTGAGCCGCAGCGATATCATCTCATTGCTCGTGACGGGATCGAGGGTTGACGGCCTGCCGTATTCGCCGTAGCTCAGGCCTCCTCCGTGGGGCCGGTTGTCCTTCCTGGGACCCGCCGAAGCGTCAGCGCTTATCGTAATCACCGCGGCGATCAACATCATCAGTATCAGCGCACGTCTCATATTCTCCTCCTTATTGTATTGCGGATTTCGGATTGCGGATTTAAAATCCACATTCAGCAATCCGAAATCCGCACTATGTTCAGTTGATCTTCACATCCCCCGCGCTCTTGTGCTCCATGGCATAAACGCCCTGCACCGCTTCCTGTATCTGGCGCACCTCGGGGAACTGCTTGCTCATCTCGAAATATATCTCTAGGCCCTCGGAAAACTTCTTGGTCCGAAGGTACGCATCGGCAAGGTTCACGAGCATCGCCGGATCGTTCGACTCGATCTTGTTCTTATTGCTCTTATCGCGCCCCGCTTCGAGATACGAGACCGACTTGGCGTTGTCTAACCTGCCGAGATAGTATTTGCCGATAGCGATGTTCAAGTTCGAGAACTTTTTGCCTTCCCCGGCCTCGACCGACGCAGTCGCCTTTTGCAGGAACTCCCGGCATTCCGTCTTCAATCGGGCGCACGCGAACAGTATCTCCGCGAGCAGGTCCGGGTCAGACGGCTGCATCCGGGCAAGCTCGTTCCACACGCCAATGGCGTCGGCCCGCCGGTCCTTCTGGAACAGGTTGGCCCCCTGCCACACCCGGATGCGGTCTTTATACTGCCGGGGCATTGGTGACAACGTGGTGAACGTTGCGGTGATCTTCATTGACTGGTCGATCGAGCCGAACAGCGCATAGGCCTGGCCGAGGTAGAACTCCGCGGCGGCCCTGGCCTTCAGGTCCCCGGCGGCCTTTTCAAGGTAAACCAGGCTCGCCTGGCCGTAAATCGTCGCCATGTCGCCCAGCAGGGAAAGGTCGTAAAAATTGATTATCTTGGACTTCCCCAGGGTCTCGCGGTATGAGTACGCCTTCAGGTCCGCGCGTTTGAGCAGGTCCAGCCCCTTGTCAGTGAGCCCGGCCCTGGCATAGACCGAGAGGAGGTTCTTCACCATGCGCATCGAAATCGGCTTGCCGGTCCGCGTCGCCTCCGCAAGACACTCATCCGCCAGGGCCGCGGGATTTTTGTCCGCAAGGCCGGCCCTGCTATATACCGCGGCCAGTTCGGACTTCACCTCGGGATCCGTCGTCTCCACGGTCGACCAGAGGTCAACCGCTTTCCGCGCGTCGTTGCTTAGATAGAAGCACAGGCCAAGGCGGACCTTTGCGATCGAACGGAACCGCGGCTCCACGCTTTCATTTGACGAGAATTTCTCCAGATAGATCGCGGCCACGCCCGGCTTTCCCGTCTCGATCAAAGCGTCGCCGAAATAGAGGTCCACAAAGCGGCTCCGGTCCTTCCCCTGGGCAGCCGAGAGCTTTTTCAGGTAATTATGGGTGGCAAGCGCCGAGGCCTGATACAGCTCGCGGTGGAGTACGGCGTTCTTAAAATAGGCCATCCCCAGCGTCAGGTTCGCGGACCCCTGTTTGGCCGGCTCGATCGAAGCGGCGTCGGAGCGGAGCACGTTCATTACCTCGACGTAATGCCGCTTTTCGTACAGCTTCATTGCCCGCGTTACAACATCGTCCGCGGAATAGGCCTGCGCCGCGGCGCTGAGAATAATCAATGAAAGAAACCACCCGATACGGCTCATATACGCTCCTGTCAGGCAAATCCAATTTTGACGCATTCGTAAAAAGTCCCCAGTGCTGTCATTGCGAGGAGCGAAGCGACGTGGCAATCTCGTTTTTTCAAATAGTTACAAACTGCGAGATTGCTTCGCTACGCTCGCAAAGACGGCTTTTCGGACTTTTTACGAGACCATCAATTTTCAAGGCTCAAGAGTCAAATAAGCAAAGGCTGGCGGCTATAGTCTGTCTACTGTCTACTGTTTCCCGCCCTTAATTCTTCAGCTTCATAACATAGATCTGGTCCCACTGGTCAACCTGGGCACGGAACGCGATGGTCCCGTCAACCGAGATCGAAACATCGTGGTTCATCCGAGTGTCGGTCTTGATCGGCATGACCGTTTTCCGCCTGAGGTCCGCCATAGAGAGCGGGTTGTATTCCTGCCGGTCGTTTTTCACGAAGACGAGCCCGCTGCTGTCGGGCATCCACGCGGGACCGGCTTCGACATCGGGGAGAACGTCCGTTGCCACGACCTTTGCCGCGAGCCCGTCGCCCTCGGTGGGGTCTGACCCGTCCGCGGCGATCACGAGGATCGCCCACTGCCGAAGATCATTGGCCGCGTTATAGTTCGAGTAAAAGGCGATTTTCTTGCCGTCCGGCGACCAGGTGGGCCGCAGATCATCAGAAGCCCAGGTCGTGAGCGCCTTCCGCGTTTCCGCGGGCCTTGCAACATCACTGATAAGGAGGATGTCGTGGTTCTCGTTGCTGCCGTGCATCATTACGAGCTTCCCGCCGTCGGGTGACCACTGGGGATAGAGGTAGGCCCTGCCTCCCCGCGTCAGGCGCGTGAGGACGCGTTTCGGCAAATCCATGAGATAGACGTCTCCGTTGCCCGTCCTGCCCGACACAAAAACGACGCGGTCGGAAACCGGCGACCAGCGCGGCTGTCCGTCCTTTTCCTTGTGGTCCGTGAGCCGCGTTGCGACCGTGCCCCCGAGGTCCTGGAGATAGAGCTCGTAGTTTCCCTCGCCGCCGTTGCTCATGAACACGAAGCGGTCCTCTTCGGGCGACCAGGTGATGCCCGCGTTATAGCTTATCTCCTCAACCACGCCGGGGAAAAAGAACGTCATCCCCCCCCCACCGGAGAGCAGATGGGACACGGTCTGGACAGGCGTCCCGTCCGTCAGGGCGACGCGGACCTCCCGTTTGTCGCCCATGCTCCGCTCGAAAGCGATAAGCGTTCCCCGGGGAGACCACGTCGGGTTTGAGTCGTTCCGTCCCGCTTCGACTTTCATCAGCGGCCGGACAAAGCGCGGCTCGAGCGCGTCCGGCTTCTTCGCCGTTCCCGTCACGCCTGAAGAAATATCGGCGGGAACAGTGGGAAGCGGCGGCGCGAGCTCCACCTTCTTCTCGTCGGGTTTCCTCTCTTCCGCAACACCGTGCCCGGATCCAGCCGTGCCCGTCAAGGCTGACGCAGTACCATCGGCCACGCCTGCGCGCGCGAGGGACACGGTGAGCAGAACAGCGCACCCCAGAGCACAATAAGACTTCCCAATCTTCACGCTGCGGTCCTCACGCTCGTTTTAGAGATTCTTGATCTGGTCCCAGTATTTCCGCGCCGACTCCCGGGCCTGTTCAAAGGCGCTGTTCCCCTCGAGCTTCCCGGGGAAGAAATCAAAGTACTCACGCCACGCGAGGTTGGCGCTGTTCAGGATAGTGTTCTTCCGGGTGATCAAATAGAGCTTGTGGTACGACAGCGCCGTGTAATAGTAGGTGTCATGCACGGCCTCGTCGTAGCGCGCGTTCGGAAAGAAGCGGGTGTTCTGCTTTGCTGTTTGGATATTCTGGATTGCCTTGGCAAAGTTCTGCGCCGCTGCCTCCTTGTCCTTCTGCACGAGCGAGTTGCCCTTTTCGTAATAGGCGTGCCCCAGGTTCATGAAGGCCACGGAGAACTGCTTGAACACAAGCTGCTGGTTCTCGGGCAGCGAGAGCACGTTCTCGAACTCACGGATGGCGCCGTCATAATCGCCCTTCTCGTCGAGGTAGATCTGCGCCAGACGGTGGCGCGCCTCGGAGTAATCGGGATGCCCCTTCTCCGTGCTCTTGTACGCCAGGACCGCGCTGTCGATATCGCCCTTTTGCTCGGCCCGCTCGCCGACCTTCAGAAAGTCCATGAGCAGGATGATCTTCGCGTTGCCGGTGCGGCTCTCCTCTTTCCGGGAGAACTCCACCACCTCTTCCCAGTCGCGGTAATCTCCGCCGACCGCGACCCTGACCGTATGGAAGCCGAGGGTCACCGGCTTTCCGTCGAGGAGCGGCGTTCTGCCGATCTTCTCGCCGTCAACGAACACGTCGGCCGACTGCGGGTCGGAGTCGATCTTGAACACCGCGTTATTGACGGCAAGCGTGAACTCCTTCGTGTCCCTGTTCCGCTCGAGCTTCACTTTCTCCGTCACCTGCTGATACCCATGCCGGTACAGCACGAGGGTGAAGTCCCGGTTGATACGCGCGGGCACCTCGGCCTTGCCGTCCGGTCCCGTCGAGCCCCGCCACTCGTTATTCACGTAGACGTTCACCCCCGTGAGCGGGGCAACGTCGGGAGGCAGGCCGCCCTTGGCCGACAGGATGAAGTAGTTGCGCGCGCCCTCTTCCTCGCCTTCGCGGTAGATGCGGCGCACGACCCGGTCGCCGATTGCGATCTTTTCGTCCTTTTTCAGCTCCTCGACCTCGGTCCAGGAGCCGTTCTCGTCAACCTTTTTGACCCGCAGCCTGCCGGTCTCGCGAAAACCCGAGACCTTGCCCGTCTCATCGAGGCGCGGGGCCATAAGGATAAAGTCGGTCCCCTTGCTGATTCTGCAGTCCGTCTTTCCGAGGTTGATCCGGTAGCGCTCATTGTCGATGGACACTAATGTGCCTTCGAAGGGGAACTGCTCGAGCACGGCATTCACGATATCCTTCGCCGCGCTGTTGATGTCGCCGGCGCTCCTGGCCCGCGTGATTTGGCTCAGGATAAGCTTCCCGCCCGAGGTGTGGAACTTGGTCTCGATCAGGAAGCCCTTCTCGTCCCTGGCAACGCTGCCCAGGATGATCATGTCAACCGTCTTCCGGAGCGGCGTCTCGCGCCACCCCTTCGTGGTGGCTTTCTCGATACCGAGCCTCGCGCGCTTCATGTCGGCCTGGAGCGTTTTGGACGGCACCTCGCGGAAACACGAATTCTTGAACAACTGGGCCGCCACGGCCGACTCGGTCTGGCTCAAAATTTCCTTCAGGTCCACATTCGGCGTGTTGCCCGCGAATCGGTAGATACCGGTTCGGATCGGCCGAGGTGTCGTGGGATGGAAATACCGCTGGACCGGGACCTCGCCCTCAAGGACTATTGACGTCTTCCAGGTCTCGGGGATATAGCCGGGGGCAGAGAGCACAAGCGGCACTTTTTTGCCCGGCTCTCCGTCATAGGTATGGATAAAGACGCCCCTGGCGTCGGTCTTGCCCGCTGTTTTGTTATTGATGCTCACGACAATGCCCGGGATGCCGCTCGACTGGCCATACTCTTCCATGAGCGCGCTGATCGAGACCGTTACGCGCTTGGAGAGCGCGGCCTCGATCCGCTGGCCCGGCTCAACAACGCCGATTTTGCGCCATGCGGCATAACCCTGCTTGGTCACCGCAAGGTCCATCCCCGCTTTTGGCGGGTCCTTGTACTCGTACACGAGCACGCCCTGCGCGTCGGTTGTTCCCGCGTCCTTTCCATTGGCTTTCACGATCGCGTCCTTGATCGGCCCGCTCTTGTCGGTGACCGTGATCGTGATATACCGCATCGCCTGAAGCTCCGCGTCGAAGGCATAGATGTCGGCGGCGCCGGACTTGGGCAGCTTCATGAGGAACGTGGTTTTCCAGGGCTTGATGCGGTAGCCGGGCATCTCCCCGGCAACGACTACTTCAACATCAGCGCCGGGCTTCTTTTTGATGACCTTGGAAAAGGCCCCGTCCGCGTTGGTGAGCCCCTGCTCCTCGTTGTCCACCGTCACCCTGACCTGTGCCAGGGGTTGGCCGTCCATCCGGGCCTTTACCCTCAGTTCGAGCTTCTCGCCCGCGCAGGCGAAGAGGAGAAATGATGCAACCATCACCAGAACTGTCGAGATAGCGCGCTTCAGCATACGAGGCCTCCTGAAATGATTCTTTATTGGAAAGTGCGGAAAGAATAGTAAGACGGAAAAGTAAAATGCTTTGCTTAGTTCCCGCTTGTCCGGATTACGATTTATCACATCGTCGGCGGCTGGATGTTGACCTCGCCGGGGTTCACGATCTTGCCCTCGTCGGACCTCGAGCCTTCAATGCTCTTGCGTTTGCCCTCGGGGATATTCCGGAGCTTGAAGTCCATTTTTTTGCCGCCGAACTTGGTCACCTTCACGGACTGCGTCTCGGTCATGAAGCCGATCCTGGTCGCCTCCACCCGGTACATCCCGGGAATGAGGTAGTCCTTCAGGGACTCGAATTTGCCCTCGGCATCAACGACAACGGCCTGGGACGCCTTCTCCAGCGTCGTGGTAATGTTGATCATATTCACCACCGTCCCCTGCGGGCCTTCCTTGGCAAAGGGGATCGGCTGCAGGTTCGCGTCCAGAAGCTGGACCGTTCCGTAAATCTTCGGCGAGCATGCGCCCAGCGCAAGCGCCAGAACGACAACCAAAATGTTCTTTGTAGAATGCATGGTTCTTCCCTCCTGAACGATAAGGTGACCGCGGTAAACGCCGGATGTCTCGTGGCGTGGAATCAAAAACCGCCAAGTCGACAGGTGATGTCGGTTCTTTGGCGGCTCGACTAGCGTATAAAACAGCGGCGCCTTTTGTCGGTGAAGGTGACATTCCAAAAAGTCCGCATACTGTCTTACGTAGCTTCGGGGCTCTGCGCCCCCCGGTTTCCCGGGGTTTGCTCTGAGCAAAGGGATTCGATCGTTGGATCGTTGATGAAACAACTCTATCATTTCGCCTTCGCCTTGTCAAGCGTGACTTTCTTTTTCCCAGTTGCAACTTTAGGCTACTTGCGTTATAGTAAATAATTAAGTGAGGAAAGGAGTTTTGTTATGTTCCTGGTGGAGCTTGTAATGCAGGGGATACGCGGGTTTCGGGAGCTTGCCCGGCTGCGGTTTCAGAGCGGCTTCAACCTCGTCGTTGCCGGCAACGAAGCGGGAAAGACCACGGCCGTCGACTCCATGCGGCGCCTCCTTTTCCCCGGCAATCAGGCGGAGCTTCTTGAAGCGCTCGTATCAAGGCACTCGCCGGAGGCCTCGCGCGCGGCGCTCGTGCTGTGCGCCGACGATGGGGCATACTACCGGATTATCCAGGATTTTTCAAAACGGGCCGTGAACCTCTCCGCATACAATACGGCGAGCAAGGAGTTCAGTCTTCTGCACAAGGACTGGGACAATGCGGCGCCGTTTATGGCCGGACTGACGACCGGCATATCCGAAGAGGACTACATGAGGATTTTTTTTTACCAGCGGGAGCGCCATGCGGCCCGACCGGGAGTGGCCGCTCCTTCCGGCGCCGCACCGCGTGCGGCGCTGAGCAAGCCCGCCCCGTCTTCAGGAGGTAAGGCCGAGGCCGACCGGACGAGGCTGGCCGAACTTCGCGAGACGCTTCGCAAGGCGGAGGACGCCGCGGACGCCGAGTACCGGTGCCAGTCAGCCAAACTCGCGCTGGAAGAGCTTGGAAGAAAATTGGATTCTTTTGACGAGCTCGAGCAAAAGAAAGCCGGCATCGAGTCAACGCTTGACTCGCTCAAGGGGTGCGACGGGATGCCCGAGAATCTTTCGGAGCTTATCGATGACCAGGAGCGGCGTCAGGGCAAGCAGCTGGCCGAGGCCGATGAGTGTAACGGGCGGATTGAGGGGCTGAAGACGCAGCTTGCGGAGATGCCGGCGCGGAACCTTGTTACGGACAAACTGTTCATCCTCGGAGCTGCCGTGGGGGCGCTCTCGATTCTGGCCGGCGTGTTCGTGCTCACGGCGGAGCTTGCATACGTGTTCCCAATCGGCCTTCTCCTGTCGCTCGTGCTGATGGCCGGAGCGTGGTACAGCAATTCACGGAAGAATCTGCAGCGCAAAAACGTTTTGAAAGAAGTGGGAGACCTGGAAAAGGAGCTTGCTGAACTCGAAAAACAGTTTCAGCGGGAAGGGGCGACCATCACGGACTGTATGCGGTCGGCTGGGGTCTCGTCACCGGGAGAGCTCAAGGAAAAGGCCGACAACTACCGGTATTCCCTCTCGCTCCGGGACGATATTGAAGAGCAGCGACAGCGTATTTTTGGGGACCTGACCCTCGAAATTATACAGCAGCAGTACCAGTGCCGGCAACTGGAGGTTATGGAACTGGAAAAAGCGGCGCAAGCAGTCGCTCGGCATAACGTGGACACCTACAGTATCCGGCAGGATATCGAACGAATAGACTCCGAAGCGACCGGTGTGTCCGCCGAGCTGTCGTGGGATTTCAGCGCTGAGGCCCAGGAGCCGCCCGCTGATTTTGCGGATTCCGTCGCGGGCGGCGGTCGCAGCGGTTTCCGCGCGGAACTCGGTATTGCAAGCAGGGTCGGAGGGATCGAGCTGGAGACGCTTGTCCCGGCCGTGGAGGCCGCGGCCCAGAGGAACCTGGCTGCCGTTACGGGGGGTAAGTATGTGCGGATCGAGGCCGGACAGGAAGGCGATCCGGTTGTGCATGCCCAGGACGACTCGGTGGTGAACTATGCGGAACTGAGCCACGGGACTAAGAGTCTGATTTACTTCTGTCTCAGGACCGGGCTTGCCGAAGCGCTCGCCGGCAAACGGCGGCTTCCGTTCATCCTCGACGACCCGCTCGCGGATTTCGATCCAATGAGGCAGAAGGCCGCATGCCAGGTCCTGCGTGCCCTCGGTACGAAGACCCAGGTGATACTGTTCACCTCCAACCCCGCGCTCAAGGCGGAAGGCGATGCCGTTGCGGAGCTCAAATAAATGAAGGGAACGTTCATCACCTTCGAGGGTATCGAAGGTTCCGGTAAGTCCACCCAGATCGCGCTGCTCGCGACCTCTCTTACTTCCACGGGGATGCGGATTGTGCTCACCCGGGAACCGGGCGGGTCGCCGATCGGCGATCAGGTGCGGAAGATACTGCTTGACCCGGCGAACAGGGCGCTCGATCCCACGGCGGAACTCCTCCTCTATGCCGCAAGCAGGGCGCAGCATCTGCATGAGCTCATCCTGCCCGCGCTTGCGGACGGCATGACGGTTCTCTGCGACCGGTTCTCGGATGCCACGCTTGCCTACCAGGGGTACGGGAGGGGGCTGGATATTGAGATGATCCGCTCTCTCGACCGGATCGTGACCGCGGGGATGCGTCCCGATCTGACCCTCCTTTTCGATATCGAAGCGGCTGCGGGGATCGCGCGCGCGCGCGGGAGGAACAACAGCCGCGGACTTGAAGCAGAGGCGCGGTTCGAGAACGAGGAACTTGCCTTTCATGATCGGGTGAGGCGGGGATATCTGATACTGGCTGCGCAAGAACCGGATCGCATCCGGATCGTGGATGCGCTGGGGACCCCCGAGGCGGTCCGGGAAAAGGTCGGGAAGATCGCGGACAAGAGGCTGCGAAGATGAAGTTTTCGACGATAGAAGGACATGAAAGGCCCGTTCGAATACTGCAACGGGCAATCGCGAACAACACCCTTGCCCATGCCTACCTGTTTTCAGGCCAGGCGGGGATCGGAAAAAAGAAGACGGCCTTTGCCCTTGCCGCCGCGGTGAACTGCCTGAACGCGCGGCCGGAGGGCGGGTGCGGCGAGTGCCCGTCATGCCGCAAGGTTGAGACGCTCGGCCATCCGGACGCGCGTGTCCTGGTCCCGGACGGCGACGAGATAAAAATCGACCAGATCAGGCAGGCGCAGACCGACCTGGCGCTCAAGCCGTTCGAGGGAGCGAAAAAGGTTCTGATCGTTGACCATGCGGAGAGTATGAACGCGGCGTCAGCGAACGCGTTTCTGAAAACACTCGAGGAACCACCCGGCGATGCTCTCATCATTCTGATAACCGCCATGCCGCGGAGCCTCCTTCCCACCATCCGCTCGCGGTGCCAGGAGATACTGTTCCATCCGCTTCCGCGGAACACGCTTGCCCGGGCGCTCATGGACAAGCGCGGACTCTCCGAGGGAGACGCGTGGTTTATCGCCGCGCTTGCGCAGGGAAGCATGGGTCGCGGTCTCGAGATGGACGTTGAACAGGAAAAGGCCGCTCGTAATGAGGTTGCGGCGCTCTGGTCCGGGCCGGCACGGATGGGTCCCGGCGAGGCGCTTGCGCGGGCGGAAACGTATGCGAAGGACCGCGAGCGGCTTGAACAACTGCTCGAGCTCGGCGTCGAATGGCTCCGCGACGTATTAGTGTACCGTGAGACCGGGGAGGAGCGTCTGCTCGTTCATGGCCAGGCACAGCGCCTGTACCGGCAATGGGCAGATCGGGTTTCGCTTCAGGAGCTCCTTGCGGACGTGGAGCTTTTCAGGGCGAGCCGGAATCTGCTTGACCGGCGGGCGAGCGCCCAATTAGTGGCGGAGAACCTCTTCTTGAAGATAGGCAGGGGATGACGTAATTGCGGAAGGTCAAACTACAAAACAGAAGAGCCTCTTGCAAAAGTCTAAAACACACCAAACTGTCATTTCGACCAACGGGAGAAATCTTTGTTTTTATTACAGTGAAAGATTCCTCTCTTCGTTCGGAATGACACGAAAAGGGACTTTTGCAAGAGGCTCAGAAGGCAGCGTATAAAAATCAATGATCGATACCCTGATAAAAATAGCCGGAGTGCGTTTTCATGATAATTGGAAGGTGTACGACTTCGACGCCGCGGACATCGATGTTGCCGTGGGCGACAAGGTGATTATAGACTCCGACCGCGGTCTGGGGGTTGCTCAGGTGGTTCGCCTGCGGAAAGCTCAGGAGCCGCCCGCGGTGGAAGCATCGCCGCGGGAAGCGGAGGAAAGAGAGCTGTCGATTGACGGCGAGGAGGAAATTGCGCCTGCGGAAGCCCTTTCTCCGGCCGCATCCACACCGTCACGAGGGCTCAGAAAGATCCTGCGCAAGGCGACTGGAGAGGACCTTCTGCGGGAAAAGAAGAACCGCGCGCGCGAGGCCGAGGCGTTCAGCGTTGCCCAGGCCATGATCGCGGAGCGGGAACTGCCGATGAAGCTCATCCGCGCGGAATATTCCTTTGACGCATCGCGCGCCACCTTTTCCTTCTTCTCCGAGAACAGAGTGGACTTCCGGGAATTAGTGAAGGATCTGGCGTACAAGCTCAAGAGCAGGATTGAGATGCGCCAGATCGGCGTCCGGGACGTTGCGCGTATGATCGGCGGGTTCGGTTCCTGCGGCAGGGAACTTTGCTGTTCGGCATTTCTGAAGAACTTTGAGCCGGTTTCGATCCGGATGGCCAAGAAGCAGGAAATGGTGCTGAGTCCGGCTAAGATCTCCGGGGTTTGCGGCAGGCTGCTCTGCTGTCTCTCCTATGAGTTCGAGATGTACGATGCGAACAAGAAGGACCTCGCGAGTATGCGCGAGGCCGCGGTCAAAGACAAAAAGGACAAAAAGGACGAAGAGGAGTTGCGGATCGCCGAGGAACGGAAAGAGGCTGACGAGCGCCGGGCGGCTGAGGAAAAAAGACGCCAGGAGGATCGCGGGCAGCCGCGGGAACAGCGGCGGGACAGGCAGCGAGAAGGCGGCCAGAAGGGCGGCAGGCCGGAAAAGAAGAGGGACCAGCAGCAGGAAAAGAAGGCGCAGCAGCCAGGGCCGGAGCAGTCCGGGGAACGCCGGCAACCGAAGCCGGAAAAGCAGCCGGTGCGGGAACCGGAACAGAACGCGCAGCAGCCACGGCAGGAAGAGGACGCGTCCGCCAGGAAGAAAAAGCGCGGGTTCTGGCGCAGAAAAAAGAAGGGACCGGGGACTTCCTGATTGCGGAGTGAAAAATTCTTCAGTAACGAAAAGCATGCCGATAAAATTCTACATCACCACACCCATCTATTACGTGAACGATGTGCCGCATATCGGGCACGCTTACACGACGATCGCGGCGGACACGCTTGCGCGCTACCATCGGCTCAAGGGCGATGCCGTGTTCTTTCTCACGGGCACGGACGAGCACGGCCAGAAGGTCGAGAAGGCAGCTATCGAGCGCGGGCTTACACCAAAGGCGCACGCGGACAGCATGACCACCAACTTCCAGCGGCTCTGGAAAAAGCTTGATATCACCAACGATGCCTTTATCCGCACGACCGATACAGCGCATGTCGCCGTGGTACAGGAACTGCTCCAGAGGCTCCATGACAAGGGCGAGCTCGAGCGGAGGACCTACGAGGGCTGGTACTGCACGCCGGACGAGCGGTTCTGGACCGAAAAGGAGATTGTCGAAGGCAAGTGTCCCGACTGCGGACGGCCTGTGGACCGTATCTCGGAAGACAACTACTTTTTTTTGATGAGCAAATATCAGACAAGCCTGATCAAGCACATCGAGGACAACCCCGACTATATTCACCCCGAGAGCAGGCGCAACGAGGTCCTCGGTTTTTTGAAATCGCAGACGCTTGGCGATCTCTGCATCTCCCGTCCCAAGGCGCGCCTTTCCTGGGGTATTGAACTGCCCTTTGACCGTGATTTCGTGACCTACGTCTGGTTTGATGCGTTGCTGAATTACTATTCAGCTACGAAATACCTTGCTCCTCAAGGGACGCAGTGGTGGCCGGCCGATCACCACCTGGTGGGCAAGGACATTCTGACCACGCACAGCGTGTACTGGTCAACGATGCTGATGGCGCTCGGATTCCCGCTCCCCGGCAACATCTTCGCCCACGGCTGGTGGACACAGGACGGCAAAAAGATGTCCAAGTCACTCGGGAATGTGATCGACCCGAACGAGATCGTCGATGCCTACGGTGTCGATGCGTTCCGCTATTTCCTGCTGCGGGAAGTGCCCTTTGGCTTAGACGGTGATTTTTCGATGGAGACCTTTGTCACACGCTTTAATACCGAGCTGGCAAACGACCTGGGCAACCTGCT
>JANONA010000251.1:0-7990 GCA_031420575.1 Nitrospirota bacterium
CCCATCAGCCGCTTGATGGCCCAGATGCTCCGGTTGCCGCTCTGGCAGTACACCACGAGCTCTTTGTCCTTCTTGAGCTTTTTGATCTTGCTGCCGATGTCCGAAAGCGGCACATGTATCGAACCCGGGATATGCCCCCCCTCGTATTCCTTGTTCGTGCGCACGTCGAGGATCACCATGCCCTTTTTCCGGTCAAGCTCCTTCGGGGAAAGCTGCTTGATCCCGAGCCGCCCCAGAAAACCGAAGAGCTTGAAGATGAGATAGATCGCCATGACGCTTACTAATATCGTTGATGCTGTATCCAAGATAACCCCCTCTTAAAATAAGTGGGGAGTGCGGAATGCGGAGTGCGGAGTAAAATCCTCGATAAGTTCGATGCTGTTCGTCCCCACTCCGCACTCCGCACTCCTAACTCCGCACTGTTTTCACCCCCACCGGCAGCTCGATAATGAACCGCGCGCCGTGGGGCTCGTTCCGTGACACGCTGATGCCGCCGCCGTGGTCCTTGACGATCCTGAGCACAATTGCGAGCCCCAGGCCGCTCTTTGTTTTTTTTCGGGAGAACTCCGGCTCGAACAGCTTCGGCACGTCCTCAGCCGCGATCCCCGGCCCCTCATCGGCAACCTCGATCCGCGCCATGCCGGAAGAGGTCCTCTTCGCCGAAACAACGATCTTTCCCGCGCCGCCCATGGCCAGGACGGCGTTTTCAAAGAGATTGACGAACACCCGTTTTATCTGCTCACGGTCAAGGAACAGCTCGGGCAGGTCCGGTGAGAGTTCTTTCACAAACACGACGTCCTTGTGCGCGCCGCTGTACAACTGGATCGCGCTCTCGAGCGCCGGCGCCAGGGGCTGGAGCGTTGGGTTCGAGTTCGGCATGCGCGCAAAATTCGCGAACTCGTCAACGAGCTTCCGCAGGCCGTCGGCTTCCCGCACGATCGTCAGGCTGCACTCGTCGAAGACCGCGTTGAAATCCGGGGCGCCCTCCGCGTGTTTCTTGCGCAGCCGCTCGGCGGAAAGCTTGATCGGCGTGAGCGGGTTCTTGAACTCGTGCGCGATCCGCCTCGCCACGTCCTGCCAGGTCTCGGCCTTCTTGGCGCGCAACAGTTCCGTGAGGTCGTCGAAGGTAATGACCGACCCGATGGGCGCGCCGTTGCCGTCCCTGAGCGTGGAGACGCGCAGCCGGAGCGTCAGCATCCGGCCCCGCACGTTGAGCGACAGCTCTTCCTCCGCCCGTCCCTGCCCCTCCTCGAGCCTGCGGAACAGGCCGCGGACCGGGTCCAGTTCGATAAACCCGAAGGCCTCGTCGTACCGTTTGCCGAGCGCGTCCCGTTCCTGGACACCGAAGATCTCCGACGCAGATCGGTTGACGGTCGTGATCCTGCCCGCGCGGTCAATGGACACGACTCCGGTCTCGATGTTCGAGAGGATCGTCTTTTTGTAGTTGACCTCCTGTTCGAGCCGCTCCCGTGAGCGCTGAAGGTCATGGGTCATTTTGTTAAAAGAGTCGACGAGTACCCCCACCTCATCGCCCGACGTTTCGTCGATCCGGTAATCGAACCTGCCCGCCGCCACGGCAGCGGTCCCCTCGGCTAATTTCCGGATCGGCACCGTGATGCCGGCGGCCACGCGGAGCGCCACCCAGATCGCCGCGAGGAGGAGCGCCAGCGTGACCGAAAGAAATCCGAGCCGGTACGACAGTTTTATCGGCTCCTTGCCTTTGAACGCCGACCGGTACTGCGCATACCCTTCCCGGATATTTTCCGCTTTCGCGGACAGGCTCCGGGGAATATAAAAGCTTACGGCAACCGCGGCAATGACCCGCTTTTCTTCCCCGGATGCAGAAAGTTCGCGAAGGGGGACGACCGCCCGCATGATATCGCCTTTTTTTTCCGACACCGTCACCCCTGCCGCATGCTGTCCCGCAAAGGCTTTAGCCACGAGGTCGGCCGGCGTCTGGGTAAAGGTTTTCGCCGGGTACTGACTCGTAACAACGACCACGGCCCGCTCGCGGGGGGAGGTGAAGAGCTCTACCGAACCCAGGCCGTACTCGTCCGCCTTCCCGCTGAGGTAGTTCTTGAGCGTCTGGTTTTCGAACTGGGGCGAAAGCCCGGCGTCGGTCATCTGGGCGCTGATCTGTTTGCCGAAAGCAAAGGACTCGTGCTCGAGACGGTCGTAGTACTCCTGGGCGACCGAGACGGAGTCCTTAAGCGAATTCTCGATCCGGAGACTGAACAGCCGCTCGATGCTCCGGGTGAACATTCCACTCCCGATCAGGAAGAGGAGCACGGGCGGAATAAACGACAGGCCGACAAAGGCGAAGACCAATTTGGTCCTGAACCGGGACCCCGGCACGCCGTGTCTCCGCTCCATCCAGAGTTTCCAGAGGCTCTTGGCCAGCATGAAGATGACCGCCGCCAGGAGAAGGAAGTTCGCATTGATGAGAATGAGAATCAGGATATTGTCGGACAGCGGCCCTTCAAAACCCCGGTACTTGAGCTGGAGCGCAATGGCAAGCGCGGTCAGGAGGAGAAAAGCAACGAGGTAGAGCACGCCCCTCCACCCGCTCGTACCTTCTTGAGTGCCGGTCGTCATAATGTCGGCAGAATACCAAAAAGCCCCGCCAAAAGCAAGGTGTGGTTTTGCGTGTCTGGTTTTGCGTGTCTGTTTTTAGGCGCAACTAAGAATGTTTTTATTCCTCCGCATGTTCATCACGATCTTCAACGGATCCCTTGATCCCCAGTTCCTTGATCTTCTTCCTGAGCGTGTTCCGGTTGATGCCGAGGAGGCTCGCGGCGCGCACCTGGTTCCCTTCGGTCTTCTTCAGCACCAGGGTGATGAGCGGCTTCTCCACGCGCTGGAGCACCATGGAGTAGAGGTCTCCCCGATCGAGTCCGCCCATGCGCTCCACGAGCTCGGCGAGCTTCTCCTCAAGGAAGTTCTCAAAGGAAAGATGGGCGCCGTGACCCGGCTTGAATATCCGCGGCGGCAACGCATCGGGGAATATCTTGTCGCCCTGAGACAGGGTGACGGCGCGCTGGATCGCGTTCTCGAGCTCGCGCACGTTGCCCGGCCAGTCATAGGCGCGGAGGACCTTAAGCGTCTCCGGCGTCAGGAGCTTTTTCTTCGTTTCACCGGCCGGGTATTTCCGCATGAAGAACTCAGCGAGCGGGACGATATCGTCCTTCCTTTGCCGGAGCGGCGGAAGATTGATCTGGATCACATTCAAACGGTAGAAGAGGTCCTCGCGAAAGCGCTTTTCGCGTACGGCCTTTTCGAGGTTTTGGTGGGTCGCGGCAAGCACGCGCGCGTCGGTCTTGACCGGCTCCGTTCCGCCCAGGCGCTCGAACTCACGCTCCTGAAGCACCCGGAGAAGCTTGCCCTGAAGCGGCAGGCTCATGTCCCCGATCTCGTCCAGGAATACGGTCCCATTCGCCGCAGCCTCGAACTTGCCGATCTTGCGGCCGATCGCTCCGGTAAACGCGCCCTTCTCGTGTCCGAATAATTCGCTTTCAAGCAGCTCCGACGGGATAGCGGCGGAATTCACCGCCACGAAAGGTCGTCCCGCGCGCTTGCTGTGATAATGGATCGCGCGCGCCACCAGCTCCTTACCAGTACCGCTTTCTCCGTGGATCAGGACCGTGGCGTCGCTTTCCGCCACACGACCGATGGTCTTATATATCTCCCGCATAGCGGGCGTATTGCCCACGAGGCCGCCCTCGTACTTTTCCCGCACCTCGGCGCGGAGCGCGGTCACTTCCTGAGAGAGCCGCCTGACCTCGATGGCCTTCTTCACGAGGAGGTTCACCTCGTCGAGGTCAAAGGGTTTGGTGATATAATCAAAAGCGCCTCGACGCATGGCCTCGATCGCGTTTTGCATCGTGGCCTGAGCGGTCATGATGATGACCGAAATCCCGTGCCCATCGGCCTGAATCTTCTCGAGCGCTTCCAAGCCGCTTATGCCGGGCATGCGGATGTCCATGAGCACGATCGCGATATCGCCTTCTTTGATCCGCTCGAGCCCCTCGGATGCGTTCCTGGCGAGCGCCGTCTCGACGCCCTCTTTTTCGAGCGCTTTTTTGAGCACCCAGCGGACGCTTTCGTCGTCATCGACTATGAGTACACGTTCGGTAGCCATAATGATATACCTTGCCGTCCTTGTTCGTTCCTGTCATCTGCATACCGTTCAATGCGGAATGCGGAGTGCGGAATTCGGAATGGAAGAACGAATTTGAACCAACAACCCATGCTACTTCTTTCTTGCAGTTCGAATAGAGGCAACGATGATCGCCAAGAGCTCATCCGCCTCTTTCATCAAAGCGTACAGTCTTTCTTGCTTTACCATACCCGATTCAATGAGCAGTTCCATCCAAAATATCGTCTCATCAGCTTCTTCTTCCACTACACCCATCTTAGCGATGAAATCAGCGTTCGATCTAGCTCTGCAGGATGATCTGTAATTTGCCGCTACTGACGTTCCCGACCGCAGCAACTGCCTCCCTATCACATCAGCAGTTTTCCCCTTGGGAAGAGACTCTACAAGCTTAATGATGCGGATTGCAAAGGCCTTTGTGCGGTCCTTCAAGTCATTGGATCTCATCTGACAGCTCCGAAAAATTCGCAATACGGTCTATTGCTCACCTATTCCGCATCCCGCGCTCTGCACTATTGTCGCTAACACCGCATTATTCTTTTCATTCCGCATTCCGAAATCCGCATTCCGCGTTCAGCTTGCCAGCGGCAGATACACGCTGAACGTCGCGCCTTCGTTCTCCCGGCTCTCGACGCGGATCGTTCCCAGATGTTCCTGCGCGATCTGGTAGGAGAGCGCCAGGCCCAGGCCCACGCCCCGGTCCTTGGTCGTAAAAAAGGGGGTGAAGATGTCCGGTAAATGTTCCTGCTTGATGCCGGGGCCGGTGTCGCTCACCTTCACGACCATGAGCTGGTATTTCTTTCCATCGGCCTGCACGGTCGTGAACAGATCAGACATCCTCGTCATGACGGTGAGTTTCCCGCCCTTTGGCATGGCCTCGACGGCGTTCTTGATGATATTCAGAAATACCTGGATCAACTGATCCTGGTTCCCCATGAGGTTCGGCAGGCTCGGGTCATAGAGCCGGGAGAGAACCACGCCGCACTGCCTCGCCTGTTCCTCGTTCAGAAGCAACACCCGGTCGAGAATGCCGTGGATATTATGTTCTTTCATCTCGCGGGGTTTGAGCCGCGTGAAATCGAGGATCCCTTCCAGCACGTTGTTCAGACGGTCCGCTTCCTTCAGGATCACCTCAAGGTATTCGATCAGGCTCGCGCCGGAACGGGAGCGGAGCTCGGACTTCATGAGCTGCGCCGCGCCTCGGATGCCCACAAGCGGGTTTTTGACCTCGTGGGCAATGCCCGCCGCGATCATCCCGAGCGTTGCCAGCCGATCGGACCGCCGCATGCGCTCCTTGAGGTCCCGGACGCTCGTCTGGTCCCGGATCGTCAGGATCACCCCGAGGGGCAGGCCTTCGCTGTCCATGAGCACGCTCGTTACTAATCCCACGGGGAGCAGCGACATATGCTTCGTCGTCAGCTCCGCCTCGTAGTCGGAATAGGACCTCCCGGAGCTGAGCGTTTTTTCCATCAGACTCACCACCGCCGGATTGTCGGAAAACACCGCTTTTATCTTTTTCCCGACGGCGTCAGTCCCGGCAATGCCCGTAATTTCTTCAGCCGCGCGATTCCAGATGAGAATCGTATCTGCCGCATCGGTCACAACCACGCCGTCAACGATGCCGGTCAGGATATCAGCGGTCAATTCCGGTATACATGGCGAGAGCGACTCCATGCGTATTGATAACACAATATGCTGGTGTATTCAAGCGAATTAACGTAAAATATTTATGCTATACTATACCTTATCGGCTGTGAATTCACCTATCAACGGAGGAGACAACCATGCCATATGCGCCAAAGGATTATGCGAAGCTTGCAGGGATGGAAGGTTTTAGCGAGGCACTCGTAAAGAACCACTTTACGCTGTATCAGGGCTACGTGATGAACACGAACAAGGTCCTCGACACACTGGACCAGTTGACTAAGGACGGCAAGACCGCCACACCGGAGTTCGCCGAACTCAAGAGAAGACTGGGCTGGGAATTCAACGGTATGCGGCTCCATGAATATTATTTTGAAAACCTCGGCGGCAAGGGCGGCATCAACAGGGACGGCAAGGCAGCCAAGGCAATCGCGGCGAGTTTCGGAAGCGTCGAAGCCTGGGAAAAGGATTTCAAGGCCACCGGGACCATGCGCGGCATCGGCTGGGCCGTCCTGTACCAGGACGGGGAATCCGGAAGGCTCATCAACTTCTGGGTGAATGAGCACGATGTCTCCCATCCCGCGGGATGCGCGCCCCTCCTGATCATGGACGTGTTCGAGCATGCCTTTATGATCGACTACGGCCTCAAGCGCGCTGACTATATCGAAGCGTTCTTTAAAAACATCAACTGGACAGCGGTTGAATCGCGGGTCAAATAGAAAGGGGATATACTGAAATGTCAAAGACGGAAAAGAATCTCCAGGACGCATTTGCCGGGGAATCCCAGGCAAACAGAAAATATCTCGCCTTCGCAAAAAAAGCCGAGGCCGAGGGTTTCAAACAGGCGGCGAAATTGTTCCGGGCAGCGGCGGCGGCCGAGACCATCCATGCCCACAACCATCTGCGGGAGCTGGGCGTGGTCAAGTCAACACGAGAAAACCTTCTGGACGCGATCAATGGGGAGTCATACGAGTTTCAGAACATGTACCCCGGGATGATCGCCGATGCCAAGGCCGAGGGGAAAGAGGCCGCGCTCAGAAGCTTCAATTACGCCAACGAAGTGGAAAAGGTGCACGCGGCGCTGTATAAAAAAACGCTGGACACCCTGGGCAGGAATGTTGAAACGGATTATTACGTCTGCGAGGTTTGCGGCTATACCGCGGAAGGCGAAGCCCCGGATGAATGCCCGGTCTGCAAATCAAAGAAGCGGGCCTTTCACAAGGCGGAATAAACCGTGAAAATCATTGCATTCAACGGCAGCCCGCGGCCCGGCGGGAACACCGAGGTACTGCTTGCCGAGGCGCTCAAGCCTCTCTCTGCGGCGGGGCACGACGTCAGCGTGTTCAGTCTGAACAGCATGGGTTTCAAACCCTGCCAGGATTGCGGCGGCTGCGTCAAGACCGGCATCTGCATTTACGACGATGCGATGACCGGGATTTATACCGCGATCAGGGAGGCGGACAGGATTGTCCTGGCCTCCCCTATTTTTTTCTACAGCCTGAGCGCCCAGACCAAGGCCATGGTTGACCGGTGCCAGTCTTTCTGGTGCGAAAAATATTTATTGAAGAAGACCATCCCCGCGGGCCCCCAGGGAAGAAAAGGCCTGCTCCTCCTCGTCGGCGGCATGAAAAAGGAGGGCGGCAAACAGTGCGCCGAGGCCGCGGCCAAAGGGTTCTTCAGGACCGTGAGTGTGCCCGAGCACGAGACGCTGTTTTTTGGCGGCGTTGATGCCAAGGGAGATATTCAGAAACACCCGACGGCGCTCAAAGACGCCTATGATGCGGGGAAAAGACTGGGAGAGTAAAAAAGGGCCGCCATGCGATGAACATGACGACCCCGGGAGGATAAACGACAATCCGCTAAATCGCCGTCTCGCCGCGTTCGCCGGTCCTGATCCTGATAGTCTCTTCCAGTTTTGAAATGAATATCTTGCCGTCGCCGATCTTGCCGGTCTTTGCTTTTTCCATGATGGTTGCCACCACCTTGTCCGCAATACTATCCGCCACCACGACCTCTATCTTCACCTTCGGAATAAAGGCTACATCGTATTCCGCGCCGCGGTAGAGCTCCACGTGGCCTTTTTGCCTGCCGAACCCCTTCACCTCGGTCACGGTCATACCCTGGATCCCGAGCGCGTTCAGCGCATCTTTTACCTCGTCAAGCTTGAATGGTTTGATGATCGCTTCGATCTTT
>JANONA010000252.1:0-8982 GCA_031420575.1 Nitrospirota bacterium
CTACGAGAAGCCTTCTCCGGGCGTGGTGCGGATCGAGGCGCCCGGCGATATCGAACGGTTCACGGCAACACTCAATGCCATCGAGGACAAGCTGCCTCCTGGAGCGCGCTACGTGTTCGACAGTCTCACGGGCATGCAGGACCTCTGGGGGGAGGAGAACGTTACTCACCAGTTCTTCACCTACATGTGCCCCCGGCTCTTTGATCTGGGGACCGTGGCCTATTGGATCCTTGAAAAAGAAGCTCACAGCCCGCGTTTCAAGGCGAACCTGCGGCACATCACGCAGATTGTGTTCGACCTCGCGAAACGAAAGGACAGCCTCTTACTGAAGGCACTGAAGCTGGAGAACAGGCAGGATCGGGAGGTGTTCAAACCCCACCAGTACGAGATTCGCGGCGACATTGTGACGGTAACGTCGCTCAAAAAAGAGCCTGCCACGGACATCGGCAGCAAGCTGAAGGAAGCGCGGATGCGGATCGGCATGAGTCAGAAGGAACTGGCGGATAAGGTCGGCCTGACGCCGAGCTTCCTGTCACAGATGGAGAGCAACCAGGTAAGCCCGTCACTTGGATCCTTCCTTCAACTGTGCAGAGCGCTCGGCCTTAACCCCGGCCAGTTTCTCGAAGTCAGCGAATCGAAGACCGCGGTGTCCTGGCTCATGAGGAAGGAACATATCTTCTCCCGGCCATTTACGCGCGAAGACGCGGCAAAGGTGTACGAGGCGACGTCAGGAAGCAAGCTTTCGGCGCGGATCGTGGTCATGCCGCCGGTCTCTACCATGAACCGGCATTTCTTTTATCACAAGGAAGAGGAGCTGATCTATATTCTGAAAGGTGATCTTTCCGTGACTGTCGGGGGCAGGGAGGAGCGTATCAGAGATGGAGACATTATTCGTCTTAGGGAGTCATTCCCCTCCCACTGGAAGAACGAAGGAGGTGAAGAGGCTGAGCTGCTCGTACTCTGGTAGCAGATATCGGATTTTTGCAGTGGGAGCATGAAGGGATTTTTTTTGCCTTGTTGATGTAGTAGTGATTAACTTTGACCTGTAGAATTAAGTAATGCTAATGTGGGCTCGGTGAAAAATAAAAAGTATTGTTCTTCAGCGTAGCTGGAGGCAAGGTCTTGCCAGTAAATAAAAAATACAAAGGAGAGAACCATGAATCTGCAACAGCCGAATGCCAATGACGCAACCAGAACAGCGAACCGGTCGAGGAACGTTTCACCAATGAGCGGACTATGCACCCGCTGCGTTGACGGATGCAGGGGGAATTGCGAGGTTTTCAAGGCGACCTTCCGGGGAAGGGAACTGCTCTATCCCGGACCGTTCGGAAGCATAACCGCCGGCGGAGATAAAAACTATCCCATCGACTATTCGCATCTCAATATTCACGGGTATGCATTGGGATGCAAGGGGCTTCCCGCTGGCCAGGTGGGGGATCCCGACACTGCCCGGTTCCCGAACGTCAACACCGAGACCAGCTACGGCTGGGACAAAAAGGTGAAGATGAATGTGCCGATATTCACCGGTGCGCTTGGGTCAACCGAGATCGCCCGGAAAAACTGGGAGCACTTTGCCGTGGGCGCCGCCATATCCGGGGTCACGATCGTTTGCGGTGAGAACGTGTGCGGCATCGATCCGGAGCTGGAACTCAACAGCAGCAAGATGGTCAGGAAGGCGCCTGACATGGACCGCAGGATCGATACCTATAAAAAATATCATCAGGGCTTCGGCGAGATACTGGTGCAGATGAATGTCGAAGACACCCGGCTGGGCGTCGCCGAGTACATCATCGAAAAACACAAGCTTGAGACGATAGAGCTGAAGTGGGGCCAGGGGGCCAAGTGCATCGGCGGCGAGATCAAGGTGAACTCCATGGAGCGCGCCCTGGAACTGCAGAAGCGCGGCTACATCGTTACGCCCGATCCGTCCGATCCGGTTGTGCAGGCCGCTTTCAAGGATACCGCCATCAAGGAATTTGAGCGCCACAGCCGCCTCGGGTTCATCGGCGAGCAGGAATTTTATGCCGAGGTCAACAGGCTGCGGAAGCTCGGATTCAAGCGAATCACCCTGAAGACCGGCGCCTATGGTCTGCGCGAGCTGGCCATGGCCCTCAAGTGGAGTTCCAAGGCCAAGATCGACCTCCTGACCATCGACGGCGCACCGGGAGGCACGGGCATGAGCCCCTGGCGCATGATGGAAGAGTGGGGTATGCCTTCTCTCTATCTGCATGCCGCCGCCTATGAGTTCGCGAAGAAGCTGGCGGACAAGGGCGAGCGTGTGCCGGATATCGCCTTTGCAGGCGGGTTCAGCAGCGAGGACGGAGTGTTCAAGGCCCTGGCCATGGGCGCGCCCTTCGTGAAGGCGATCTGCATGGGTCGCGCGCTGATGATCCCGGGCATGGTTGGAAAGAATATTGAACAATGGATCAGGGACAATGACCTTCCGAAAACAGTGAGCGAGTTCGGCAACACGGTCGAGGAGATATTCGTGAATTACGAAGATGTGAAAAAACAGGTGGGTAACAAGGAGATCAAGAACATTCCTCTCGGCGCGATCGGCATATACAGCTATTCACAGAAGATCAAGGTGGGGCTGCAGCAGATGATGGCGGGCGCCCGGTGCTTCAATGTCGATTCGATCACCAGAAACGAGCTGATGTCCCTCACCGAGGAATGCGCCAAGGTGACCGGGATACCGTATCTTATGGATTCCTATCGTGACGAGGCGATGAAGATACTCAATTCGTAATGAGTTGATTCCTGTGTTCGCAGTGGAAAGGCCGGATGGAAAGGTCTTCGGCGTCAGGATGGAGACCTTTCCATCATTGTTTCGGATGCACATGCATCACCATCTCTTACTGCATGAGGAGATCACGAATATGAATCCAGGACAGGCGAATGCAAGTTCAGCTACAGGAACGCGGAACAGGGTGCAGGATGCTGCGCCGCAGTCGGGAATCTGTTCGGTCTGTCTCGACGGGTGTCCCGGTCCGTGCGAAGTCGGCAAATCGTCCTACCGCGGCAGAGAGGTGCTCTACCCGCTGCCATTCGGCAAGGTCACCGCAGGAGCGACAAAGCAGTATCCCGTGGACTATTCACATCTGAACATCCAGGGTACGTGTGTCGGCGCCGTGGGGATCGAAGCTGATTCCGACAAGGCGATCTTCCCCGCGGTATCGACCGAGACGGAGCTCGGGTACCGGCACAAGATAAAACTTTCGTTGCCCATATTCACCGGTGCGCTCGGCTCCACGGATATTGCCAGGGACAACTGGGAAGAGCTCGCGATCGGTGCGGCCATTTCAGGCATCATGGTCGTCATCGGGGAGAACGTCGTCGGCATGGACCCGAAGGCGGAGATCCATGACGGGATCGTTGCCCATTCCCCGGAGCTGGAGCGCCGCGTAAAATGCTTCAAGGAATGGTACAACGGCGCGGGGGAGATTATTCTGCAGCAGAATGTGGAGGACACGCGTCTCCGTTCGGCGGAGTACGCCATAGACAAGCTTGGCGTGAGCTGCATCGAGCTTAAGTGGGGCCAGGGCGCCAAGGACATCGGCGGCGAAGTGAAGCTCAAGAGCATGGAACGCGCGGAGGAACTGAAAAAACGGGGCTACATCGTGGCGCCGGATCCGACGGACGCGACGGTGCGGAAGGCCTTCGAGGAGGAGGAGTTCAAGGAGTTCGAGCGCCACTCCCGGCTCGGCATGGTCGAGTTCGATGGTTTTGAAAAAGCAGTGCGGCGCTACCGCTCCGCCGGAGCGAAGTTCGTTTCGCTCAAGACCGGCGCGTACCGCGTTTCGGACCTTGCGAGGGCGATCCGCTACTGCTCGGACGCCGAGGTCGACCTTCTGACCATCGACGGCGCTGGCGGCGGCACGGGCATGAGCCCGTGGCGCATGATGAACGAGTGGGGCATCCCGACGATCTATCTTCAGTCCCTTGCCTACAAGTTCGCTTCCCAGCTCAAGGCAAAGGGCCGGTACGTCCCCGATATGGCGATCGCAGGCGGATTCTCGCTGGAGGACCACGTTTTCAAGGCGCTTGCCCTGGGCGCGCCCTACTTCAAGGCCGTCTGCATGGGAAGGGCGCTCATGATCCCGGCTTTCGTGGGTAAGAACATCAAGAAATGGATTGAAGAGGACAAACTGCCTTTGGAAATCAAGAAGTACGGCGATGTGCCGGAGCGCATCTTCATCACCACGGAAACGCTCAAAGCGAAATACGGCAAGGACTTCGCACGGATCCCCTGGGGTGCGGTGGCTCTGTACACCTTCGCGGACCGCCTGAAGCTGGGCCTCCAGCAGTTTATGGCGGGCTCGCGGAAGTTTGGCGTGAAACATCTTGACCGGAACGACATCGTTTCCCTGACCAGGGAATGCGCCGAGGTAACGGGCATCCCCTATATAATGGATTCCGACATGAAGGAAGCAGAGCGCATTCTGTGCAACGGCGTCTAAGCTACAGGTCGGCGGCTCGGTCCTGCACAGTATAAACCGCCCCTTTCCGCCCGTTCCGGGCGGGAGGGGCATGATCCATGATCCAGGAGTTTTTTGAATGAACAAAACCCTGCACGCTATTCTTTCCCTTCTCGATAAATGCTCGACCATCACCGGATCACGGGAGCTCTCCCGTAAGCTCACGAAGCACGGGGTGGAACTCACTGAACGGACCGTGCGGTATTACCTGAAACAGTTGGACAGCAAGGGGTATACCGAGGTCTTCGGCAAGGAAGGCAGACGGATCACGGCCCGCGGAAAGGAAGAACTCAGGCACGCTCTGGTCTCGGACAAGATAGGATTCGTGATCAGCAGGATCGAGACGCTTTCCTATCTGACCACGCTGGACCTGGCGTCCATGGAGGGCGACGTTATCCTGAACATCTCCTTGTTCCCGCGAAAGAACCTCCGGAAGGCACTGCAATTGCTCAAGCCGGTTTTCCTTTCACCTTATGTGATGAGCGATCGGGTGATCCTTGCCGAGGAAGGGGATGAGATAGGCGACGCCCGGGTACCCAAAGGGATGGTGGGGCTGGGCACGATCTGCAGCGTGACGATCAACGGGATATTTCTCAAGGCGGGTATCCCTGTCGCATCGCGTTACGGTGGGGTCGTCGAAACGGTGGAAGGCAGGCCTCAGCGCTTCCTATCTCTTATCAGCTATGCGGGATCGTCCCTGGACCCTCTCGAACTGTTCATCAAAAGCAAAATGACCGCGGTCTCCGAAGCGGTGGCCGGCCGCAATGGCAGTATCCTCGCAAGCTTTCGGGAGATTCCCATCGTCTGTCTGGATAAAGCGGCAAAGCTTGCCCGGACGCTCGAGGAGCGCGGCATCCGCGGCATCCTGATGATTGGAAGCCCGAACCAACCGCTCCTGGAAGTGCCGGTCGGCATCGACAAGGCGGGCATCGTGATCATCGGAGGCCTCAATCCCGTGGCGGTGCTGGAGGAGCACGGCATTGCCACCGTGAGCAAGGCCATGTCAACGCTCTTCGAATATTCCCGGCTGGTGCCGTTCAAGCAGCTCATCCCTTCTTCGCTCTCCCCTGCGAGGACCCGTTCCTCGGTCGTGTAGCGTACGCTTCACCGTGCGACCTCCGTTCCCCTGCCAGAGCTCAATTTTCGCTTGACAGCAGAGCGTTACTCGGTGTATTTTACCCACTCGCACGGCAATGTATTGCCGTGCAAAAAGCCCCTCGTGAAGGGGCTTTTTGCCGCTGTTTGAGCGTGTGGATCGCAGGCCGTTTTCCCGCCTGGAGATGAGCGTTCTTGTCGGCAGCCCTGATTCCCCCGGGCAAATAATAATCATAGCGAACACCCCAAATCCGATACTCCCCGTCTATAATTGAAGGGTAGTCCTATGCGGTACCGGCAGGAGACTACGCTTGTGGGTTTCCCTGCCCGGGTGATCTTTTCCACCATCGCCACGGTTAAGAAGAGGAGCAACTGTATGTGCCGATTGAGCGCAATAACCTCGAGTGACTATTTCTCCCCCATGGAGAACATTCATGCGCTCGAGACCATGAAGGAAGGCCATGACGGGTCCGGGCTCGGTCTGATGCTCAAGGACCTGGGCGGGCCTTTCGCGGAGTTCAAGAGCTTTCCTGTTCTTTCCGCGGTCTGCTCCAATAAGGGGCTTCGGGACCTGGAAGAATACATGAAGGCCCACGGGTACAAAGAGAAGTTTACCTGGGCACCCTCCATCAAGAATGTACTGGGCATCGAACGACGCGAGCACTACATCGCCAAGGTCTATGATTACCCCGAATCGTACCGGGATAAACCCATGCGCGAGAAGGAGGACCTGCTCATGAATACACGGCTGGCCCTCCGGTGCATGGGCGAACCCGATGGGTCGCTTTTCGTGTTCTCGTTCTATCCCGATGTGTTGACATTGAAAGAAGTCGGCGATCCGCTCCAGCTCGGCGAGTTCTTCGGACTTGAGAAGTCGGGACTTAAGGCGAAGATTGTTCTGGCCCAGGGCAGGCAGAACACGAACTATGCTATCTATCTCTACGCCTGCCATCCATTCTTTATCCAGGGCTACGGCACCATGACGAACGGCGAGAACACGGCATTTGTTCCTATTCGTGAATTTCTCATGGGCCGCGGCAACCCCGGCTACACCGGCTATAATTCCGATTCAGAGGTTCTTACTCACATATTGCACTACACGCACCGGACCCTCGGATACCCGCTTCATTACTATAAAGACGTGATCACGCCTCTTAATGAAACGGAGATGGATAAACGATCCGACGCACAGGCCTTGCGGCTGCTCAAGAAGTCGCTCCGGCCGCTCTGCATCGACGGCCCGAACTGCGTGATCGGGTTCACGCCCGACGGCTCGATTTTCATGGTCCAGGACTCAAAGAAGCTCCGGCCCGGCGTGGTGGGCGGGGCGCCCGGCAAGTACGCGCTCATGTCCGAGGTCTGCGGCGTGGACAGCGCGGTCCCGGACAGGGACAAGTCAACGGACATCTTCCCCATGAAGTACGACATGGTGATCATCGCGCCCGGCGCGCGGGAGGTTACGGTATGGAATCAGCTTCACGGTTAGACCAGAACCACCAGCTCTCGTTAAAAGAGCTTCCCTATATCGTCCAGTGGCGCGAGGACCGCTGCACCCGGTGCGGTCGCTGCACCGCCGTCTGCCCCATGAAGTCCATCGAGGCCACGGTCTTTACCCAGCGCGTGGTATCGTCGGAAGGAGCGAGCCCCGAGCCGAAGGTCACGCGCCGGCTCACCCACGTGGTGCGACAAAGCACGGAGATCGAGCGATACTGCATCGGCTGCGGGACCTGCTCGCTCGTCTGCCCCACGGACGCCATTTTCCCGGAATACAATTTCCAACACAAGCTTTACCACTACAAGAACAAGGGCGGCATCCCCTTCATGCGCGGCGGCAGGCGGAACGACCCCTCGGTCTCGACCCTCGACAAGCTCAAGTTCACGCGCATTTCGATGCTGACCGATCCCGCGCTCGATGCGGGACGGCACGAGTTCCGCATCAGAACGCTTCTCGGCCGTAACCTTCCGGCGGAGCAGCTTCCGCTCAAAGTGGAAGGCGACAAGCTTATTGTCGGCAACCACACCTTCATTCCGCCGGTGCGCGAGATCTATCCCATCCGCATCGGCAGCATGTCCATCGGCGCCCTCTCACCCCACATGTGGGAAGGCCTTGCCATGGGCATCACCTATCTCAATGAAGTCGAGGGCCTCCCCGTCGTCATGTGCTCGGGTGAGGGCGGTATGCCGCCGAGCATCCTGAAATCACGCTACATGAAATACTTCATTCTCCAGATCGCCTCGGGCTACTTCGGCTGGGACGAGATCATTCGCTCGCTGCCCGATATGATTGAGGATCCCTGCGCGATCGAGATCAAGTACGGGCAGGGCGCAAAGCCCGGTGACGGCGGCCTGCTCCAGGCGTATAAGGTCATGGGGCTCATCGCCAGGATCCGCGGCGTTCCACAGTTTGTCGACTTAGCCTCGCCGCCTACGCACCAGACCAAGTATTCCATTGAAGAGGCTGTCGCGAAGATGATCCAGTCCATGTCCATGGCCTGGGGCTTCCGCGTGCCCGTGTATCCCAAGATCTCCGGCACCAAGACTGCACGGGCAGTGCTGAACAATCTTGCGCGGAACCCCTATGCGGCGGCGCTCTGCATCGATGGCGAGGACGGCGGCACGGGCGCCGCGTACAACGTGTCCCTGGACAAGATGGGCCATCCCATCGCGTCAAACATCCGCGACTGCTACCTCGACCTCGTGAAACAGGGCAAGCAGAACGAGCTCCCGCTCATCGCCGCGGGCGGCGTGGGCAAGGGCGGGAATCTGGCTGCGAACGCGGCTGCGCTCATCATGCTCGGCGCGTCCGCCGTGGACATCGGCAAGTACATCATGCAGGCCGCGGCCGGGTGTTTCGGGGACGAGTACAACCGCTGCAATGTCTGCAACCTCGGCAAGTGCCCGCGCGGCATCACGACACAAGATCCTAAGTTGTATCGTCGTCTTGATCCTGACAAAGTGGCTGAACGGGTCGTTGAAGTATTCAAGTCCGCTGACGTAGAGCTCAAGAAGATCTTCGCACCACTGGGGCGGAGCACGGAACTCCCGATCGGCATGTCCGACGCTTTGGGTGTTGCGGACAAGGAAATCGCGGACAGGCTGCAGGTCAGCTACGTGTGTTAGTAAAACAGGAGCCAGAATCCAGAATTCAGGAGAAACGATTAAAAGCTTTTTTCTGACTTCTGACTCCTGACTTCTGACTCCTTTTTTTGAGGTTACAATGATCATCAAAGGCAGTATTGACGGAAAAAGGGTCTCTTCTAAAGATTTGGAAGAGCAGCTCCAAAAAGCCATCAAGGACGGCGTTACAGAACTGACCGTCGTGGCAGACGGCCAGCACGGCATCGGCGGACGCATCTGGCCGCGCTCTGGTAAGGTCAAAGTCACCATCGAAGGCACTTCGGGTCAGCGC